>NZ_JBSFVC010000013.1:0-192945 GCF_053592095.1 Streptomyces sp. NPDC002787
GGTCACCGCCCTCAACCCGCACATCGGCTACACGGCCGCCACCGACATCGCCAAGGAGGCCCTCGCCACCGGCCGGGGCGTCGCCGAACTCGTCCAGGAGAAGGGCCTGTTGCCGGCCGAACGGCTCCAGGAACTGCTGAGGCCCGAGGTGCTCGCGGGCAGTGGGTCCCCGCAGGGCTAGGAAGCGAACCACCACGAGGGCCGGCTGGGCGGCGGAACGATGATCCCGTTCCTGTCCCTCCAGCCGGCCCTCGACACGGGCTGCCACACGCGGGCCCTTCGGCGACCGTTTCTCGCGGTTGGCTGTTTTCTGACTTGTCGCGCCAAGCGGCCGAAAACGGACTTACGACGGAGATGTTCCATGCGCAGGATGGTGTGACATGAACATGACCAAGAGATTCGCTGTCATCGGCACGACCGCCGCCGCCGTCGCCGCGACCACGCTGGCCATGGCTCCGACCGCGTCGGCCGATTCCTACAACGGGTGCGGCTACCCCCGCGTCTGTTTCTACCTCACGCAGTCCAACTGGAACAACGCGAACTACACCGCCGCGTATCAGGACGTCACCACGTCCTACCAGAACCTCGGTCCCAACAGCCGCGGCGCGGACTGGGTGCACAACACCCGAAACGACGACCGGGCCTACCTCCGGTACATCCGCAACAGCAACGGAGCGACCGAGTACGTCTGCGTCCCGCCGAACCACTCGATCAACTTCACCTCGGCCTTCACCGTGACCGGCATCAGGATCGACACGGCGTCCACCTGCTGACCGACACCTCGGCACGGCAGAGCCGGCCCGCCGTCCCCTCGGGGGCGGCGGGTTCGCTCATGGTCACGTCCTGGTACCCGACACGAGGGCGTCACGTCGTCTCCCCGCTACCCGGCGTTGACACGCTGACCGAGTGTTGGCCATCGCTTTTCCCGTCGACCTCCGCCGCTGCCAGGCCCTTGGCCTGGCCGGATCCGCCTTTCTCGCCCTGGGAGGTGAGACCGCCGGCGCCCTGCCGGTCCAGGACCTGATCTCGCCGACATCCGGACGCGGTGCGCTGGGGCTGGTCGGTGTTTACTTCGGCGTCGTCCTGCTGATAGCCGCCTGGGCGCTGCTGGGGAAGGTGATACGGGGCCCCGAGCCCCCGACACCCCGCGCCCTGCTCCTCGTTCTGGCCGTCTGGGCGGCGCCCCTGCTGCTCGCGCCACCCCTGTTCAGCCGGGACGTGTACAGCTACCTCGCCCAGGGCGCCATGGTCGACGCGCACATCGACGTCTATGTGCACGGGCCCGCCAGGCTCGGTGGCCCGCTCGCCGACGAGGTGGCGCCGATGTGGCGGCACACGGCGACGCCCTACGGCCCGGTCTTCCTCGCCATGGCCTCCGGGCTCTCCGGCCTCACCGAGGGACGGATACCGGCCGGGCTCATCGGGATGCGTCTGATCGCCCTGCTCGGTGTGGCCCTGATGGCCGTCGCGCTGCCCCGCCTCGCCCGGCACAGCGGTGCCGACCCGGCCGTCGCCCTCTGGCTCGGCGCGCTCAACCCGCTCGTGCTCCTGCACCTCGTGGCAGGGGCCCACAACGACGCGATGATGCTGGGGCTGCTGGGCGTCGGGCTGGTGCTCGCCCGGGGCCGGTGGTACCTCTTCGGCGTCGTCCTCGTCACGCTCGCCGCGCTGGTCAAGGCACCCGCCGCGCTCGGCCTGCTGGCGGTGGTCGTGATGCGCGGCCGTACCGGATGGATACGGACCACCCTGACCACACTGGCCGTCGCCTCGGGCACCACCGCCGCCGCGACTGCCCTGACCGGCACCGGGTACGGCTGGATCGCGGCCCTGCGGACCCCGGTGTCCCCGCAGAACTGGTCGCCCACCAGTGTCCTCGGCCGCGCCACCGGCACCCTGCTCCACGACCTCGGCAGCGACCTCGCCCCGCTCGCGCTCCCGGCCTGGCGCACGGCCGGACTCCTGCTGACCCTGGCCGTCGTCCTCTTCATATGGCTCCGGCTGAGACCGGGTCCGGTGTACGCGCTGGGCCTCAGCCTGGCCGTCGTGGCGGTGCTCGGCCCGGCGATCCGGCCCTGGTACGCCCTGTGGGGCCTGTTCCTCATCGCCGCGGCCGCGCCGAACGCCTCCGTGCAGCGCCGGGTCGCGGCCGCCAGCGGGGTGCTCGCGCTCGCCGTTCTGCCGAGCGGCAACCCGGCGGACACCGAACAGATCGCCCTGGCGGTGTGCGGGGGAGTCCTCGCCGTGGTCGTGCTGTGGCAGGCCCATCAGGCCGCGCAGGCACTGGTCCTGGAGCGGACGGCATGAGCGAACCGCGAAACCCGCGGTTCCGGCCGCGCGGCGACCGCGCCCGGATCCTCCTCGTCCTCGCTCTCGCCACGGCCGTCACCGTGTTCACCGCGACTGTCCCCCTGCTGCGCGACTGGTTCGACCTGCGCGTCTACCACGGCACGATCGACAGCTGGGTCCACCACGACGGCCGTATCTACGACTACCTGGTACCGGGCACCACCTACGGCTTCACATACCCGCCGTTCGCGGCCGTCGCCATGCTGCCCATGGCGCTGGTCGGGCCGCGCACCGCGATCGTGCTGTGCCTGGGGCTCAACCTGGCGGCACTCGCGGCCGTCCTGTACATGCTGGCCGGGCCGCTCCTGCGCCGCTACGGCTGGTTCGGTACCTCCCTCGCCCTGTGCGCGCTCGCCCTGTTCGAACCGCTCCGGGACACCTTCAGCTTCGGCCAGGTGAACCTGTTGCTGCTGGCCCTCGTGCTCGCCGACGCCTGGCTGCTGTCCACCGGCCGGGCACGCTGGGCGGGCGTGGGCATCGGCCTGGCGGCGGCGGTGAAGCTGACGCCCGCGATCTTCATCGGGATGCTGCTGCTCGCCCGGCGGTGGCGGGCCGCCGGGCTCGCGACGGCTGTCGCCGCGGCCGCCACCGCGGCGGCGGCCTGGATCGCCCCGGCCGCCTCGCGCTTCTACTGGACCGAGGCGCTGTGGGACACCAGCCGCATCGGCCGCCTCGACTACGTCTCCAACCAGTCGCTGCAAGGGGTCCTCGCCCGGCTCGTCGCCCCGCACGAACCGAGCCGCCCCGTATGGGCGTTGCTGGTGGCCGCAGTGCTGTGCGTGTGGGCGTGGCGGGTGCGTACGGCGGTGCGCGGCGAGGACTGGATCGCGGCCTTCGCCCTCACCGGGCTGGCCGCGTGCCTGGTCAGCCCGATCACCTGGGTGCACCATCTGGTCTGGCTGCTGCCGTCCTTCGCCGTCCTGCTGCGTCACCGCCGACTGCTGCCGCTGGCGGCGGTGCTGTACGCGGTGCTGTGCAGCAGCGTGGTCTGGCTGTGGTTCGACGGTGCGTCCGGCATCGGCGGCTTCGTCGGCAGCAACACCTATGTGTGGATCACGCTCGGCCTGCTGCTGTGGCTGCCGATCGGTCAGTCGCGGGCGAGCCGGCCGCTTCTGAGCCGCAAGGCCAGCGCCACGGCCGCCGCACCGAATACGGCCGCGCCCGCGATCGCGCCCGCCTCCGGCCAGCCGAACCCGGTCACCTCCTCCTTCTCCTCCCGCACGAGCGGCTCCGACTCGGGGCCGGCCTGAGGCCCCGCCGCCGGCCGCGAAGGAAGGAGGGAGCCGACCGCGCCGACGCGCCCGGCGGCACGGAAGCCCCAGTCGAGGAGCGAGCGCGCCTCCTCGTAGACGGCGAGGCCGCCGCCCGACCGAGGCCGCATCACCGTCACGACGAGGGTGCGCCCGCCCCGTTTCGCGGCGGCGATCAGCGTGTTGCCCGCCTTGCTGGTGTAGCCGTTCTTGATGCCGATCAGCCCCGGATAGTGGTCGACACCGGCGCCGGTGAGCAGCCGGTTGGTGTTCTGGATGCCGTACGACCAGCCGCCCGCCGGGAACTTCGCCGTGGCCGTGGAGCAGTACTCGGCGAACTCCGCGTTGCGCAGCCCGGCCAGCCCGAACACCGCCAGGTCGTAGGCGGACGACACCTGGCCGGGCGCGTCGTAGCCGTCGGGTGAGACCACATGGGTGTCCCGGGCGCCCAGGGCGCGGGCCTTGTCCTGCATCTGCTCGGCGGTGGCCCGCCAGCCGCCGTTGAGGGCGGCCAGGACGCGTACGGCGTCGTTGCCGGAGCTGAGGAAGACCCCGCGCCACAGGTCGGCGACGCTGTACGTGCGGTTCTCCTTGATGCCGACCAGGCTGCTCCCGGCGCCGATGCCCGCCAAGTCCTCGCTCTGGACCGTGTGTCTGAGGCCGGCCGGGAGCCCGGGCAGCACGGTCAGCGCGAACAGGGTCTTCAAGGTGCTGGCCGGCGGCAGTTTGCGGTGCGCGTCGTGCGCGGCCAGCACCGCGCCGGAGCGGGCGTCGGCCACCAGCCAGGACACCGCGGAGACGTCCTGAGGCACCCGGGGCGCCCCGGCCCGCGGCCGTACCTGTGTCGCCGGCCGGTACAGCGACGGCGACCCCTGCGCGGCCTTGGCGTCCCGTGCGCCCGCCTGGGCAGGGACGGCACCCTCCGGGTTCGTCGCGATGGCCAGGGCGCCGAGCGCACACACGGCGGAGCAGCAGACGGCGACGCGGGAAGCAGCGGCTGCGCGGAGAGAGGATCCGATGGTCATACCGCAAACGTAGAAACGGTCCCGCCGTAGACGAGGATGCCGGGCCGGGTGAGCGGATCGAGCACCCGGATGCCGCACCTCATGCCGCCGGCAGCGTGGGCTGCACCTGCCGCAGGAACGTGGCGTTGTCCGGAGTGGCGCGCATCCGCTCAAGGAGCGTTTCCAGGTTGGCCTGTCCCTCGCGGGACCGCAGGGCGCGCCGCAGTCCTCGTACGGCGGTCAACTCGCCTGGCGTCAGGAGGAGTTCCTCGCGGCGGGTGCCGGACGGGGTGATGTCGACGGCGGGGAAGACGCGGCGGTCGGCGAGGGCACGGTCCAGCCGGAGCTCCATGTTTCCGGTGCCCTTGAGCTCCTCGAAGAAGAAGTCGTCGGCACGGGAACCGGTCTCCACCAGGGCGGTGGCCAGGATGGTGAGGGAGCCGGCCTCCTCGGTCAGCCGGGCGGCGCCGAAGAGCCGCTTGGGCCCCTGCAGCGCGGCGGCGTCGACACCGCCGCTGAGGGTGCGGCCACCGGTGGCGGCCGCGTTGTTGTGGGCCCGGCACAGCCGGGTCAGCGAGTCCAGCAGGATCACGACGTCCTCGCCCTGCTCGACGAGGCGCTTGGCGCGCTCCACGACGAGTTCGGCGAGCGCGATGTGCTGCTTGGGGGACCGGTCGAACGTCGAGGCGTACACCTCGCCCCGCACGGAGCGCCGCATGTCGGTCACCTCCTCGGGCCGCTCGTCGAGCAGCACCACCATCAGGCGGGCCCCGGGGTGGTTGGCGGCGATCGCGGCGGCCACCTGCTGGAGCAGTACCGTCTTGCCGGTCTTCGGCGGGGCCACGATCAGTCCGCGCTGACCCTTGCCGAGGGGGGCCACGAGGTCGACCAGACGGCCCGTCAGCCCGCTCGCGGGGTGTTCGAGCCGCAGCCGCTCGCGCGGGTGCAGCGGGGTGAGATCGTGGAAGTGCGGTCGGCCGCGCAGCTCTTGGGGCGTACGCCCGTTGACCCGCTCGACCTCGGTGAGGGCGCGCCGGCCGTCGTGGACGCCCTCGACGGTGTCGCCCTTGCGCAGGCCGTGGCGGCGGATCAGCGCGGCGGGGACCTGCGGGTCGGACGGGGTGGGCAGTCCGCGCTCGGTGCGCAGGTGTCCCTGCCCGCCCTGCGCGATCTCCAGGACGCCGGTGACCCGGGCGGGAGGCTGCCGGTCGATGGATGTGCGTTCGAGTGTGG
This sequence comes from Streptomyces sp. NPDC002787, assembly GCF_053592095.1. Taxonomy (NCBI): domain Bacteria; kingdom Bacillati; phylum Actinomycetota; class Actinomycetes; order Kitasatosporales; family Streptomycetaceae; genus Streptomyces; species Streptomyces sp. NPDC002787. Next base: position 5,834 of record NZ_JBSFVC010000013.1, read on the forward strand.
TGGTGGTCATGGGTGGGGGTCCTTTCGAGGACGTCATGGAAAGCGCGTGAGGAAGGGGAGGGGAGAGCACACGTTCGCGGTTACGGCGGAGCCGTTCACGGCCGCGTGTGAGAGGCGGTCCGTGCGACGCGGAGGGTGCGGAGAAGCTGACGGCCGGTCGGTGATCGACGGGCGGTTCAGCGAGAGAGATCTCAGGAGTTGAGAGAGCGGCACCGGCGCCCGGAAAGGGGGCGATACACACGTGCCAGAAGCCAGTGTATCACCACCGGCGGGCGGCCGTTGGGGGTGTTCCTTACTGATGGCTTACCCGTGCCCTTTGAACTGATCTCGCGGCCTCCCCGTACAGAAGGGGGCACCGCCAGCGGTCTTCGCACGGAAGGAACGTCGCGTGTCGCTCTTCACGCGCTCCAGCCCATCACCCGACACGGACGAGACGGACGAGACGAGCAAGCCGTCGGCGGGGGAACCGCCGGCGTCGGACGGCCCGACCGAGGACGCGCCGACGAAGACCGACGAGGACGCGTCGGAGAAGGCCGGCGAGGACGTGCCGGAGAAGCCCGGCGAGGACGTGCCGGAGAAGCCCGGCGCGGCTGACGATGCCGGGCGGGTCGCCCGGTGGCGGCGGTACCCGACGCACTTCCGGGAGAAGTACCCCGTCGCCGCGCGGAGCGTGTCGTGGGGCATCACCGCGCTGGCCGCCGCCCTGGTGTTCTTCGCGCTGCTCATGCCGGGCCAGGCCGAGTACTTCGTGGCGCGGCAGTTCCTGCGCATACCGGTGGAGCCGATCCTCGCCGCCGCCCTGCTGATGGTGCTGCCCCGCCGGCCGAGGCTCGTCGCGGCGGTCGTCATCGGGGTGGGCCTGGCCGCGCTGGTGGTCCTGAAGGCGCTGGACATCGGCTTCAACCAATTCCTGGGCCGCGGCTTCAACGTGGTCCTCGACTGGGGCCTGCTGGACGACGCCGAGTCGTACGTCCAGGACACGCTCGGCTCCACGGGCGCGCTGGCCGCCGTGATCGGCCTCGTGGTCCTGGTGCTGTTGCTGTTCGCCCTCATGTCGCTGGCGGTGGTGCGGCTCGTGAACCTCATGGCCCGCGACCGGGACCGGGCGACCAAGGGCACGATCATCGCCGGCACCGTGTGGATCACCTGCGCCGCGCTCGGCCTGACGCCCATCGAGAACACCGCGGTCGCCTCCAGGAACACCATCGGCTTCGTGCAGGACCGCTGGGGCCGGGTCCAGGAGACCCTCCGGGACGAGGCCGCGTTCGCCAAGGAGGTCAAGAAGGACAAGTTCGCCGAGGTGCCCGCCGACCAGTTGCTGACCGGCCTGCGCGGCAAGGACGTCATGTTCGCCTTCATCGAGAGCTACGGCCGCGCCGCCCTGGAGGACCCGGCCATCTCGCCGGGCGTGAACACGGCGCTCGACGAGGAGGGCGAGGCGCTGAGCAAGGCCGGCTTCGCGGCGAAGAGCGGCTGGCTGACCTCCGCGACGTACGGCGGCAGCAGCTGGCTCGGCCACTCCACCTTCCTGACCGGCCTGTGGATCGACAACCAGAGCCGCTATCGCACGGTCACCGCCGGCGAACGCCTCACCCTGCCCGGCGCCTTCGACAAGACCGGCGCCTGGCGGACGGTCGGGGTCGTGCCCGGCGTCCAGTACAACTGGCCGGAAGGCGACTTCTACGGCTTCGACAAGGTCTACGACTCCCGCGATGTCGGTTACCAGGGACCGAAGTTCAGCTGGTCGACCATGCCCGACCAGTACGCCCTCACCGCGTTCGAGCGTCTGGAGGCGGCCAAGAAGGGCGACAAGCCGCTGATGTCGGAGATCATCCTGACCTCCAGCCACCAACCCTGGGCGCCGCTGCCGGAGATGGTCGACTGGGACGAGGTCGGCGACGGCTCGATCTACCGGGGCATCGAGAAGGCGGGCAAGGACCCGGCGGACGTCTTCACCGACCCCGTCAAGGTGAAGGAGGAGTACGGCAAATCGGTCCAGTACTCGCTGCACAGCCTCCTGCAGTACGTGGAGAAGTACGGTGACGAGAACACCGTGCTGGTCTTCCTCGGTGACCACCAGCCCATGGCCAGCGTCAGCGGCAACGGCGCCAGTCATGACGTACCCGTCACCCTCGTCGCCCGCGACCCGAAGGTCCTCGACAGGATCGACGACTGGGGCTGGTCCGACGGCCTGCGCCCCGGCGACGACGCTCCCGTCTGGCGCATGGACGCCTTCCGCGACCGCTTCCTCACCGCGTACGGCGAGGAGCCGACTGTCGCCGGCTCGCCCGCGCGGTGAGGAACCGCCCGTACCTGTGCACGGCTCACTTCGGTCCCGACACCCGACCGCCCAGTTCGAAGATGCCGTATCCGAAGCCGTGCGCGGTGATCGTGCCGTCCGCGATCTCCACGCCCTGTGCCTCGAGAGGGCGGTGAACGGCGGGTGCGTTCGGACAACTCGCCCCGTGCCGCTGCGGGTTGACCACCACCAGGTACCGGCCACCCCGTACGTACACGAACGGGTACCCCTCGTGCAGCACCTCCACCGAGCCGGTGGAGCCCAGCTCGGGGGTGTGCCTGCGGAGGGTGATCAGACGGTGTACGAGGTGGAGCAGCGAGGTGGGGTCGGCGCGTTGGGCGGCGACGGTGGGGCGGTCGGGGGACGGGTCGAGGGGGAGGTAGAGGCGGTCGGCGGGAGCGGTGGAGAAGCCCGCGTTGGGGGTGTCGTCCCACTGCATCGGGGTGCGGGACCCCGCGCGGTTGTAGCGGGGGCCGAGGACGCTGCCCTCCTTGTCGGGGAGGCCCGCGACGTAGCGCATGCCGATCTCGTCGCCGTAGTAGATCGCCGGGAGCGTCGGCCAGGTCAGCTGGAAGGCGAAGGCGGCGGGGAGCTGGTCGGCCGTGCGGGGGCCGCAGTTGAGGCGGGAGAAGTCGTGGTTGGCGGTGGGCAGGGAGATGGAGCCCGTGCCGTCGACGGCCGTGGACGCCTGTCGCCAGGCCTCGACGAAGGGGTGCGGTGAGCCCTTGCCGCTCGCGTCGAAGAAGCAGTCGAGCGGGTCCCAGTTCTCGTGGACCGTGCCCTCGCCGTTGTTCCACAGCGAGCGCAGGGCGAGGCCGTCGGTGGGGCCGCCGAAGTGGAGGAAGAAGTCCGCGTGGAAACCGGCCGGGACCGACACCTCCGGTTCGCCCCACTCGGCCAGGAGGACGGCGTCCGGGTGGGCGGAGTCCAGCCAGTGCCGCAGCTCCGTCCAGAGGCGGGCCGTCTCGGCCTTGTCCGGGTCGTCCTTGACGAGCGACGCGGCCATGTCGACACGGAAGCCGGACACACCGAGGCCCAGCCAGTGGTCCATGATCGTGCGCAGGGCGTGGCGGTTGGCGCGCGGGCCGTCGGCGTCGACCGGCAGCCGCCACGGCTCGGCCGGATTCTCGCGCGCGTAACCGAAGTTGAGGGCGGGCTGCGAGTCGAAGAAGTTCGGCAGGTACGCGCCCGGACGGGTGCCGGGGGAGGGGACGAAACCGTCGGGGCGGCCGTCCGTGGTCCAGATGTAGCGGTGGTCGTCCGGGTCGTTCGCGGACGCGCGGAACCACGGGTGGTCGATGGACGTGTGCCCGGCGACCAGGTCCAGCAGGATCCGGATGCCCCGGCGGCCCGCCTCGTCGACGAGTTCGGCCAGGCCGTCGTTGGAGCCGTAGCGCGGGGCGACGTTCAGATAGTCGGAGACGTCGTATCCGGCGTCGCGGAACGGCGAGACGAAGCAGGGGTTCAGCCAGACGGTGTCGACACCCAGCCAGGACAGGTGGTCGAGGCGGTCGGTGATGCCGGCGAAGTCCCCGATGCCGTCTCCGTCGGAGTCGGCGAAGGACTGCGGATAGATCTGGTAGAAGACGGCGTCGGCCAGCCAGGTCGGGGCAGCACGGAACGAAGTCATGTCCCGGACCATAGGCGAGGGCGGGCGCCGGCCGCTGCCCCGAGCCAGGGCCTAAGCTGACGTGATGTTCTCCCCGCAAGGCCCCAGCCTCCGCGAACTCGCCGTTCAGGCCCTCTCCTCCGTCGAACACGGCTACGACCTGCTCGCGCCGAAGTTCGACCACACGCCGTTCCGTACGCCGGACACCGTCCTGGACGCGGTCGAGGCGGCCCTGTCGTCGATGGGCCCGTTCGAGCACGGCCTCGACCTCTGCTGCGGCACCGGGGCCGGGATGGAGGTACTGCGCGAGGTGTGCCGGGAGAGCGTCACCGGCGTGGACCTCAGCGCCGGGATGCTGGTGGTGGGGAGGGACCGGGTGGGCTCCGGCGCCCCCGGCTCCGGCGGCCCCCGCGTCTCCTGGGTGCGAGGCGACGCCCGCGCCCTCCCCTTCGCCCCCGTCTTCGACCTGGCCGTCAGCTTCGGCGCGTTCGGGCACTTCCTGCCGAGCGAGCTGCCGGGACTGTTCGCCCAGGTCCACTCCGTGCTCCGGCCGGGCGGACGCTTCGCCTTCCCGCTGCCGGCCCCCGCCCCGCCGAACTCCCCCTGGTACTGGGCGGCGCTCGGCTTCGACACGGCGATGCGGGTGCGCAACGCGGTCTGGCGGCCGCCGTTCGTCATGTACTACCGGCCGTTCCGGCTCGGCGTCGTACGGCGTGAGCTGGACCTGGCCGGGTTCGAGGTGGACCTGTTCGCCCTGCCCGAGTTCGGACGACGTCCCGACGGCAGCCCACGCTGCCGGATGGTCGTGGCCACCCGCAAGGGGTGACCGGGCCGGGAGCCCGCCCACCGGGCCGTCACAGTGCGCCGTACAGCGCGTCGACCAGCGCCATCTTCCGCGGGTCGTCGGCGATGTGCGGGCCCATGCGGTTCATGACGTAGCCGAGGGAGACGCCCGCCTCCGGGTCGGCGAGGCCGCAGGAGCCGCCGTAGCCGTCGTGGCCGAAGGCCCTGGGATTCGGCCCGTACGAGCCTTGCGGGCCGCTCAGCCACAGTCCGAGCCCGACCTCGGTGTCCCGGCCGAACCCGGCGCCCAGCACCAGGTCGCGGCAGGCGCCCTGGCCCTCGCGGACCCGCTCGGCCGCCTCCGGCGACAGCACCCGCCGCCCGCCCCAGCTGCCGCGCAGCGCGAGGACCCCGTACAGCGCGGCGACCGCCCGTGCGGTGCCGTGGCCGTTGGCCGCCGGGACCTCGGCGGCCCGCCACTCGGGGCTGTTGGCCTCGGCCGCGCCGACCAGCGGGTTGGCGAGGGCGGCCAGTGCGGTGGGCGTCAACTGGGCGAAGACGGCGGCCTGTTCACTGGTCGTCGCGGCCGGCGGATGCACCAGCTCGGCCGCCCGCGACGCCTCCTCCTCCGGCAGTCCGATCGTGAAGTCGATGCCCAGCGGCCCGGTGACCTCCCGCGCCAGGAACGCGCCCGGCAGCAGCCCCGACACCCGCCGGACCACCTCCCCGACGAGGAAACCGAACGTCATCGCGTGATACCCGGACCGCGTGCCCGGCTCCCACCAGGGCTCCTGCGCCGCCAGCCGTTTGACGGTCAGCTCCCAGTCGCAGAGCTGCGCGACCGAGTGCGGCTCACGCGGCCCGGCGAGCCCGGACCGGTGCGACAGCAGATGCCGTACGAGGACGCCCTCCTTGCCCGCCGCCGCGAACTCCGGCCAGTACGCGGCCACAGGGGCGTCCAGGTCGAGCAGCCCCCGGTCCGCGAGGATGTGCGCGCAGAGCGCGGTCGGGCCCTTCGACGTCGACCACACATTGACCACGGTGTCCCGCTCCCAGGGGCGGGTCCGTGCCGCGTCGGCCCAGCCGCCCCACAGGTCCACCACGGTCTCCCCGCGCAGCGTCACGGTGACCGCCGCCCCCAGTTCGCCGCGCTCGCCGAAGTTCTCCTCGAACGCGCTCCGCACGGCCTCGAACCGCGCCTCGCAGTGACCCCGCACCTCAGCCATGCGCCCTCCGTCGTCCACCGCCGGTGACCCGGGCGCGAGCCACCCGGTGGGCCCGAACGTACCGACTGGTCGGACAGGAGGGAACCCGCGCGGCGGAACGTTCGGTCACCGCCGCCGGGCCATGGCGAGTTCGCCGCCCCCTGCCGCACCCCCACGAGCCGCTGGGCGGCCTCGGCCGTGTTCGTCCTGTCCGGCCCCCTCAGAACCGGGCGGCCAGCCAGCGCAGCTTGATCTCCTCCTGGTAGGGGCCACCGCCCTCGTGGTCGTTGAAGTCGTAGACCTCGATGCGCTTGTCGGGCTCGGCCCAGGCGTTGAAGGCCGCGAAGACCGTGGACGGCGGGCAGGTCTGGTCCTCCAGCGCCGCCGAGAACAGGGCGGCGGCCCGGCCGCGCGCGGCGAAGTGCACGGCGTCGAAGTAGGCGAGGGTGCGTGCGACCTGCTCGGTGCGGCCGCGGTGGGTCTTGAGGTACTTGCCGATCTCGCGGTAGGGATCGCGGTCGGTGATGGTGGTGGAGCGCGGGAAGTCGCACAGGAACGGCACGTCGGGCGCGACCGCCACCAGGTCGGGGACGAGCCCGCCGACCGCGAGGGAGATGCCGCCGCCCTGGCTGGAGCCGACGACGGCGGTGCGTGCGGCGTCGGTCAGCGAATGGGAGCGGGCGGCCTCCACCGCGCGTACGGCGTCGGTGTAGACCCGGCGGTAGTAGTAGTTCTCGGGGGCGTCGATGCCCCGGGTCATGAAGCCGGGGAAGGCGGGCGCGCCGCCCACCGGGTCGGGGGTGTCGCCGCCCCCGCCCCAGGCGCTGCCCTGGCCCCGGGTGTCCATGACGAAGTGCGCGTAGCCGGCCGAGGCCCACAGCAGATGGGTATGGGCCAGCCCGCGGCCGCCGCCGTAGCCGACGAACTCCACGACGGTGGGCAGCGGTTCGGTGGCCCCGGACGGGAGGACCAGCCAGCCCTTGACCGGGTGCCCGCCGAACCCGGAGTAGGTGACGTCGTACACCTCGACCGTCTTCAGATGGGTCTCGACCGGCTCGAAACGGGCGTCGAGGTCGTGCTCGCGGGCCTCCTGGAGCGTCTTCGCCCAGAAGGCGTCGAAGTCCTCGGGCTCCGTCGAAGCGCTTCGATAACCACGGAGCTCGTCCAACGGCAGGTCGAACAGGGCCATGAAGGACCACCTTTTGAGTGCTGAGGTGAGTTCTGAGGTGCGGATGATCACACCGTACGTGGGGTGCCGCGGGCCCGCCAAGAGTCTTTTCCGGGCCCGCGCAGCCCCACGGCTCACCTCCGGCCGGCGCCGAGGCTCATCTCTGATCGGCCCCGATCAGGGCCCGGACCTCGAAGTCCTCGTACACCGTCGCCTCCTCTCGGGGGCCGAGGCGGGAGCCGAACCACCCCAGCAGGAATCCCGCCGGGATCGAGACGATGCCCGGGTTCTGCAGCGGGAACCACGCGAAGTCGGCGTTCGGATAGACCGAGTCGGGGGTGGAGGAGACGACCGGTGAGAACAGCACCAGGAGGACCGACGAGAGCAGACCGCCGTACAGGCTGAGCAGGGCGCCACGGGCGGTGAACCCGCGCCAGAACAGGCTGTAGACGATCGTCGGGAGGATGGCGGAAGCGGCGATCGCGAAGGCCAGGAACGCCAGGGTCGCCGTGTTGGTGCCCCAGGCCAGCAGGGCGAACATCATGCCGAGGACGCCCATGGCCACCGCGGCGATCCGGGCGACGCCCAGCTCCTCCGTCTCCTTCGCCTTGCCCTTGCGGATGACCTCGCCGTAGAGGTCGTGAGCGACGGACGAGGCGGCGGCGAGCGTGAGTCCGGCCGCGACCGCGAGCAGGGTGACGAAGGCCAGGGCCGAGACGATCGCCGTCAGGATCTCGCCGCCCAGCTCATGGGCGAGCAGCAGTACGGCCGCGTCGCCCTTGTGGTCGATGTCCGAGATGGTCCCCCGGCCCACGAGGGCGGTGGCACCGAGGCCCAGTACGCCGGCCATCAGGCACACGAACCCGACCAGGCCCACGGCCCACACCACCGAGGCGCGCAGCACCCGGGTCTTGCGGGGGGCGAGCAGCCGCATCATCACATGGGGAAGCGCGGCGAGCCCCAGCACGATGGCCAGTTGCAGACTGAAGAAGTCGATCTTGCTGATGGGGCCCGCCCCGTAGCGCAGACCCGGTTCGAGGTAGGCGGTACCCAGTCCGCTGCCCGCGGTCGCGGAGGCCAGCAGCCCGTCGATGTTCCAGTTGAAGCGGTTCAACACCAGCACGGCGACGATCGTGACGCCGGCCACCAGCATCACGGCCTTGACCACCTGGATGAACGTGGCGCCCGGCATACCGCCGATCGCCGCGTAGATCGTCACGATCGTGCCGATGATGATCACGACCATGGTCCGTGCGGTCGGGCCCGGTTCGCCGACGAACTGGGTCATCAGGGCGATGCTGCCGACCAGTTGGGCCACGAGGTAGAGGGTGCACACGGTGAGCGTGCAGAGCGCCAGCGCCAGCCGCACGGGCCGCTGCTGCAAGGGGAGCCGCCGGGCCAGGGTGTCGCCGAGCGTGAACTTACCGGAGTTGCGCAGCGGTTCCGCGACGAGCAGCAGCACCATCATCCAGGCCACGACCGTGCCGCCGAGGTAGAGCAGACCGTCGTACCCGGTCAGGGCGACGAGGCCGGTGCTGCCGAGCAGCGTCGCGGCCGAGAGGTAGTCGCCACACATCGCGAGCCCGTTGCGCAGTGGCGACATGTCGCGGTTGCCCAGGTAGAACTCGCTGATCTCGTCGCGCTGCGGGGCCGTCAGCAGCGCGGTGAACAGGGTGATCACGACGACGGACAGGAACAGCACGAACGTCAGCCGCAGGCTGAACGCGTCGGCCACACTCGCGGAGAAGGTCACCATGCGCGGAACCGCCGTCCGGCCGGAACGCGACGCCGCTCGGCCTCACGGTCCTCCAGGTGGGTACGGAGCCGGCGGGCGACGGGGTCGATGTTCTTGCGCATGTGCCGTACGTACAGGTAGGCGGTCACGCCCATGACGGCGAACTGGGCCAGACCGAGGCTCAGTCCCACCGTCAGATGTCCTGCCACGCGCTGATTCATTACTCCTGGTACGAAACTCGACAGGAGGACGTACGCCAGGAATCCACCGACGGACAATGCGGTCGCCCATATGCCGAATCTGCGATATGCGGCGCTTATTGAACGAAATTCAGGGTGTGCGTGGATGGGCTGGCGGCCCTTCGGCGCGTGTCCCGCGGCGGCTGCGGGAGAAGGGGGAGTCGGATCACCCCCCTGATTGGGCGGGGGAGGAAACGGGACGGAACTGTCGTACCGTGCCGTGTAGTTGGACACAATGCACCCTCTTCGCTGCCTTATGTCTCGCAGTCGACTCGATCCGGTCGCGGCAGGGGTGGCAGGGGAATTCGGCCATGCGCGGGAATCGAGTCACCGTGCGGAAAATATGGGGGAGAAAGCGGAGTATGGCAGCAAGGCTCTTGAAGTATCAACTGCGTTGACGGGATGGATTTTGTGGACGTTTCGGGGTTGGCCTGGATGCGGTGCACAACTTTTGACCGAGCAAGGTTCTTGTTCGCGGTCACGCCCAACGGTGTCCCCAGTCGGGCCCGGTGCGCGCCCACTCCCGCTCCCATTCGGCCAGCCGATGCCGGGTGGCGACCCGGCGGACGGCGAAGTGCCCGAGCAGGACGAGGCCGACGACACCGCCCGTGGCGCAGGTCCCCATGGCGAGCGCGTGCTGCCAGACGGCCGTGTCGGTCGGCGGAGCCTGGACGCTGCGGCCCGCCGAGTCCAGCCAGACGTCGGCACGGTCACCGCGCTCGGTGCCCGCCGGCACCCGGGCCTCACCGGTGCGGGAGCCGCCGTCGGGCTCCGTCCAGCGGGCCTGCACCCAGTGCAGGGGCTGCTTGTCTCCGTGCACCGTGGGTACCGCGTCCGGGGCGTCCTCGACGACCACGGCGCCGACCAGGTCGAGTGCGGCCCGCTCGGCCGCGGCGTGCGCCCGCGCGTCCCCGTGGGCCCACCGGCCCACCGCCAGCCCAGCGGCCGGGGCGGCGACGACGAGGAGGAACACGACGAGCAGCACCGTCCACGCCTCGACGACGTCCGAGCGTCGGCGCAGCGGATTGGAGCGCCAACGCCACCCGAACACCTGGCCTCGCATCTCACCCTCCCTCACCGGTGCGGCCCTCATGTACGAGAACCCCGGTTAGGACTGGTCCGCACTTCCGGTGTACCCGAAAGAGGGCGTGATGGCATGGTTTGCGCCATAAATCATGGAAGTGTGTGCCACGAGGGTGCGCCGTCCCGGCCGGAAGGGTCAGCCGAACCGCTCGATGCGGATGCGGTCCACCGGCTGACCGGCCTCGACCAGCAGCCGTGAGGCGTGTTCGGCGAACGCGTTGGAGCCGCACACATAGGCCTCCCACCCGCCGGGCGGCCGCTCGGCCAGCAGCGGCACCACATGCGCCGCCGACAGCCGGCCCACCGGCACTCCCTCGGGCGCCCACCGCGTGTACACGGCGGTGCTCTCCGCGCCGTACTCCGCCGCGTAGATCAGCTCCCGCGGCCCCCGCGCGGACACCAGCAGCCGCAACGGTACGTCGAGGCCCCGCGCCCGGTGGTGGCGGACCATCGACATCAGCGGGACGACTCCGGAACCGGCGCCGATCAACAGCGCGGGCCGGTCACCGGGCCAGGCGAAGAAGCCGCTGAGGGGACCGCGCACCTCCACCTCGTCACCGGGCCGGGCCTCGGTGTGGAACCACCCGGAGACCTCACCGCCCTCGACGTGGTCCAGGGTCAGCTCGATGTGTCCGGCGTCGTCCGGCGGGGAGGCCAGCGAGTAGTGGCGCTGCGCCGTGTAGCCGTCACGGGCGGTCAGCCGCAGCATCAGATGCTGCCCGGGCAGATGCCCGGCCCATCCGGGCACCGCGAACCGGAACGTGGCCACGGCCGGCGTCTCCCGCCGGATCTCCGTCAGCGTCGCCGTCTGCCAGAGCGCCGCGGTCCGGTTGCTCACGGCGATCCGCCCGGGCACGGCGAACCGGGTGGGCGGCGTGAACGTCGGCTCGGTCGCTGTCGTCTCAGTCACCGGAGTACCGCTGCTCCTCCCACGGGTTGCCCCGCGCGTGATAGCCGTTCTGCTCCCAGAAGCCGGGCTCGTCGTGGTCGAGGAGCCTCAGGCCCGCGATCCACTTGGCGCTCTTCCAGAAGTACAGATGCGGCACCAGCAGCCGCGCCGGACCGCCGTGCTCGGCGGTCAGCGGCCTGCCGTCGTACTCCCACGCGATCCAGGCGCGCCCGCCGGTGAGGTCGGCGAGCGGGAGGTTCGTCGTGTAGCCGCTGTGCGCGTACGCGACCGCGTGGGTGGCGGACGCATCGGGCCGGACCACGTCCAGGAACGCGTCCAGGCGGACGCCCCCGAACCGCACCCCGAACTTCGACCAGCTCGTCACACAGTGGATGTCGCCCTCGTACACCGACGCCGGCAGCGCGTGCGCCTCGTCCCAGTCCCAGGAACGCGGCTCGGCCACCAGACCGTCGATCCGGAACGTCCAGTCGGCGGGCGAGAGGTCGGGGGTGACCTCGGCCGACAGCACGGGCCAGTCGTCGCCGGCGTCGTACTGGCCGGGCGGCAGCCCCGGATTGTGGACGCGGGGGCGCCCGGTGAAGCCTCGGGTGACGTTCATGGCGGTCCAACGTGACGGCGGTGACTGCTGAGTCGTACAACCGTACGTGGCGGTGGGGAGTGCTCAGCCCCGGGGGCGGCCCGTGACAGTGGACAGGGGCGGTGGTCGTGGCCCTGTAGTCGTGTCGTGACCATGGGGTAGGGTGACCGGGCCAGTCAGCACGTGGACCGAGGAGGTGAGACCCATTACCGCTGTGTCAGGTCGGGTGCTCTCACCTCAACGCGGCGCGGTGCGTCGCCGGTAGGCCACCGCGGGAGCGCCCTTCGGCCCACCGAAAGGCTCTCGGCTGTCATGCCACCTCTGTCAACCACCTCTGTGGTCACGGCACTTCGCGCCGCCGGCTGCGTCTTCGCCGAGGACGAGGCGGAGTTGATCCTCACCACCGCCCGCACCCCCGACGAGGCCGCCGCCATGGTCGACCGGCGCGTCGCGGGTCTGCCCCTCGAACTCGTCCTCGGCTGGGCCGAGTTCGCGGGCCTGCGCATCACCGTGGAACCCGGTGTGTTCATTCCCCGCCGCCGTACCGAGTTCCTCGTCGAGCAGGCCCTCGCCGCCGTCCCGGGCGCCTGCGTCGTCGTCGACCTCTGCTGCGGCTCCGGCGCGGTGGGCGCCGCCCTGGCCGCGTCCCTCGACGGGCCCGAACTCCACGCCGCCGACATCGACCCGGCGGCGGTCCGCTGCGCCCGCGGCAACATCGCGCCGCACGGCGGCCACGTCCACGAGGGCGACCTCTACGCGGCGCTGCCCGCCCGACTGCGGGGCCGCGTCGACATCCTCGCGGCGAACGTGCCGTACGTCCCCACCGGCGAGGTTCCGCTCCTGCCGAGCGAGGCCCGCGACCACGAACCCCTCGTCGCCCTCGACGGCGGCACGGACGGCCTCGATGTGCTGCGCGGGGTCGCCGCCGAAGCCCCCGAGTGGCTGGCCCCGGGCGGCTGCCTGCTCGTCGAGACGAGCGAGCGCCAGGCAGGGTTCGCCCTCGACGCCTTCCGCCGCTCCGGCCTCACCGCCCGCACGGCCGTCTCGGAGGAGAGGTACGCCCACGTGGTGATCGGCACCAGGCCCTGAGGCCAGGCTCCCGCCCCTCGGCGAGGCTCTTCCCGCCCTGGTGTGGCCTTGCCCTCAGCCATTGTGCAACTAGTTGCATAAAGGCCGTCGCCTCGTCTACAACAGTCGGGACGACGCCACGCACGGAGGCCCCACATGAGCCGTTACCCCCATCTGCTGAGCCCCCTCGACCTGGGCTTCACCACGCTCCCCAACCGCGTGCTCATGGGCTCCATGCACGTCGGCCTGGAGGAGGCCGAGCGCGGCTTCGAGCGCATGGCCGAGTTCTACGCGGCCCGGGCGCGCGGGGGAGTGGGCCTCATCGTCACCGGTGGCATCGCACCCAACGAGGCCGGACGCCCGTACGAGGGCGGAGCCAAGCTCACCACCGACGCCGAGGTCGAACAGCACCGGCGGATCACCGAGGCCGTGCACCACGAGGGCGGCCGGATCGCGCTGCAGATCCTGCACTTCGGGCGGTACGCCTACCACCGGGACCTCGTCGCGCCCAGCGCCCTCCAGGCCCCGATCAGCCCGTACGTCCCGCACGCCCTCACCGACGCCGAGGTCGAGCAGACGATCGACGACTACGCGCGGACGGCCCGGCTCGCCCGGCAGGCCGGGTACGACGGCGTCGAGATCATGGGCTCCGAGGGCTATCTGATCAACGAGTTCATCGCCGCCGGGACCAACCACCGCGACGACCGCTGGGGCGGCTCGTACGAGAACCGGATGCGCTTCCCCGTCGAGATCGTGCGCCGGGTGCGTGAGGCGGTCGGCGAGGACTTCATCGTCGTCTACCGCCTGTCGATGCTCGACCTCGTGCCGGGCGGCTCCAGCTTCGACGAGGTGGTCACCCTGGCGAAGGCCGTCGAGGCGGCCGGGGCGACCATCATCAACACCGGCATCGGCTGGCACGAGGCCCGTATCCCCACCATCGCCACCTCCGTGCCACGCGGCGCGTACACCTGGGTCACCAAGAAGCTCATGGGCGCGGTCTCGGTTCCGCTCGTGACGACGAACCGCATCAACACCCCCGAGCTGGCCGAGCAGTTGCTCGCCGACGGCCACGCGGACATGGTGTCCATGGCCCGCCCGATGCTCGCCGACCCGGAGTTCGTCAACAAGGCCCGCGACGGCCGTTCCGACGCCATCAACACCTGCATCGGCTGTAACCAGGCCTGCCTCGACCACACCTTCAGCGGCAAGATCACCTCCTGTCTGGTCAACCCGCGCGCCTGCCACGAGACGGAACTCGTGCTCTCCCCGACCCGGCGGCGCCTGCGCGTCGCGGTCGTCGGCGCCGGCCCGGCGGGCCTCGCCTGCGCGGTGAGCGCGGCCGAACGCGGCCACGAGGTCACCCTGTTCGACGCCGCAGGCGAGATCGGCGGCCAGCTCAACGTGGCCCGCAAGGTCCCCGGCAAGCAGGAGTTCGACGAGACCCTGCGCTACTTCCGCACCCAGCTCGACGCGCACGGCGTCGACGTACGACTGGACACACGCGTCGCGGCCGACGACCTCACGGCGTACGACGAGGTCGTCGTCGCCACCGGCGTCACCCCGCGCACCCCCGAACTCCCCGGCGTCGACCACCCCAAGGTCCTCGGCTACCTCGACGTGCTGCGCGACGGCGCCCCCGTCGGCGACCGGGTCGCGATCCTCGGGGCCGGCGGCATCGGCTTCGACGTCGCCGAGTACCTCACCGACGGCGGGGACAAGGCGAGCGAGGACCCGGCCACGTACTTCCGGCAGTGGGGCGTCGACATGGACTACCGCGCCCCCGGCGGCCTCGCCGCGCCCGAGCGCCCCGCCCCGCCGCGCTCGGTCCACCTCCTCCAGCGCAAGACCACCAAGGTCGGCGCCGGACTCGGCAAGACCACCGGCTGGATCCACCGCACCGAACTCAAGCACCGCGGCGTCACCATGATCCCCGGCGTCCAGTACGACCTGATCGACGACGCCGGGCTGCACGTCACCGTCGACGGTGTCCGCCAGGTGCTGGAGGTCGACACCGTCGTGCTCTGCACGGGACAGGAGCCGCGCCGCGACCTGTACGACGAGCTGGTCGCCGCCGGACGCTCCGCGCACCTGATCGGCGGCGCCGACGTGGCGGCCGAACTGGACGCCAAGCGGGCGATCAAGCAGGGGACGGAGGTGGCGGCGGCGTTGTAGGAGGCGGGGCCGGGGGCCGGGGTCCGTGCGGCCCGTGTGATCACCGGGCTTCCCAGGCCTGTGATCTCCGGGTCTTCCTAGGATGAGCCCATGTCACTCCCGCACGCGATCCTCACCGCCCTGCTCGAGAAGCCGTCGTCCGGCCTTGAGCTGACCCGGCGGTTCGACCGGTCGATCGGCTACTTCTGGTCGGCGACGCACCAGCAGATCTATCGCGAGCTGGGAAAACTGGAGGCGGAGGGCTACATCCGGGCCCTGCCGAGCGAGGCGCCGACGCGCGGTCAGAAGAAGAGCTACGAGGTCCTGTCGGCCGGCCGTGAGGAACTGGCCCGCTGGACCTCCTCGCCCCAGGACCCCAAGCCGTGGCGCGACGCCCTGTTCGTAAGGCTGCGCGCTGCGGCGGTCGTCGGCACCACCGGACTCGAGGACGACCTGCGCCGCCATCTCACCCTGCACCAGCGGCAGTTGGCCGAGTACGCGGAGATCGAGAAGCGGGACTTCGGCCCCGGCCGGGACACGACTCAGGACCGGCTCCAGCATCTGATCCTGCGGGCCGGCATCGATCTGGAGACCTTCTGGACCCAGTGGCTGCGGAACGCCCTGGCGGAGTTCGAGCGGCTGCCGGGCGCCGATGGCGGCGGGCGGCCGATGGAAGGCGAGGTGGCGGAGCGGCGGCAGGAAGGCGAGTAGGCGGTCGCCCCTGTCGGGGGCGACCGCCTACTCGGCGTTCACAGCCGGTGCGGCTTGGCGCGGCGGCGCAGGTACCAGACCGCCGCCACCGTACCCACCGCCACCAGTGCCCCGCCGCCCACGAGGGTGACGGTGCCGTACTCCTGGGTGGCTCCGCCGACACCGCCCATGACGCCTCGCGCGGGCGAGGCGGGCGAGGCGGGCGAAGCGGTCGAGGCGATGGTGGGGGTGGCGGCGGTGACGATGACGGACTGGGTGCCCGCGGTGGTGCCGTCCCGGCACACCACGATGACCGTGTGTGTGCCGGGGAGCACGTTCGCCCAGGCGGCCGACTGGGTGGTGCTCGTGCCGGTGAGCGTCGCCTGGCGCCCCTGGGAGAAGTTCGCCTGCCCGCCGGAGAGCAGCGAGGCGGTGCCGAACGTGCCGTTGACGCTGGTGGGGCAATCGCTGGTGGTGACCGTGACCGAGGATCCCGTGGTGCTCACCGAGATCCCCTGAGGGACGGCGGCGGCCGAGGGCGCGGTCAGGGCGATCGGCAGCGCGGCGGCGGCCACGGTCAGGCCGGAGCGGAGGAGTAGCTGAGACATACGCATGGGTCTGCCCTCCGGCGGCACGGTCGGCGGTACATCCCTTGCGCCGCCGGGGATCGGGAGACCCGTGCTGCCTGAGGGTGAGCCAACGTGCCCCGCGCCCCACCCGCATGCGGACGGCCCCCGGGCAGGTGACGGATTCCGCCGTGCGGGGGAACCCGGCCAGCCCGGCGGCGTGGGTGGTCGACCCGGCTCACCCCGTGGGCCGTCCCCCCGGGCTCAGCCGTGGGTTGTGCCCCCGGGCTCAGCCGTGGGTCACTGCCCCCGGGCCCAGCCGTGGGTCGTCGCCCCGGCTCACTCGCCGGTGGTCACCGTCCGCTCCGCCGAGAACCCGCCCCAGGTCCCGTCCGGCAGCTTCGCCCGGATCCGCACCCGGTGGGACACCCCGGCCTCGCGGCCCACGTAGAAGCTGTAGCCGGCCCGATCCCGGGGCGGGGTCCCGCCCCAGGCGAGCGTGGTCGCCGGCCTTCCGTCGAGCTGGATCTCGTACTCCGTGATCACACCGTCGACACGCGGCGGCAGCCAGGACAGCTCGATGGAGTACGCCCCGTCGGCCCGCCGGATGCCGGCGCGGAACCCGGTGGGCGCGGTGCCCCGTCCGCCGTCCGCCCCCGGCGCGGTGGTGAGCCGCGCCGCCCGGCTCAGGGGCGAGACGTTGTCCGCCGCGTCCCGCGCCCGCACGGTGAACGAGTACCGCGTGCCGGGCCGCAACCCCGTGACCACTGCTGCCGTCTGCTCCCCGCCCACACTGTGAATCTTCGAGTCCCCCTGGAGGATGTCGTAGGACACCACGTCCCGGTCGTCCGTCGACCGTCCCCAGGACAACTGCACCGCCTTGCTCCCGACCGCCTTTCCGTCGAGGTGACCCGGGCGGCTCGGGGCCCTGCGGTCCGCCGTCGCGGCGGCGGGCGTGGTGGCCCGGACCTCCGCGCTGGGCGGCCCGAGACCCCCGGCGACGCCACGGGCCCGGACCGTGAACACATACGTCGTGGACGGTTCGAGCCGGGTGATGTCCACCATGTGCTCGCCGCCCGGCACGTCCCTCACCTTCGTCCGGCCCCGGTAGACCTCGTACCGGGCGATCTCCGCCTCACCGGACGCCCGGTTCCACATGACATGGACGCTGGTGGCGCTGCCGGCGGAGGCGGTGACGCCGGGCGGGGCCGCAGGCGGAGGGAGAGCGGGGCTCTGGTCCGTCGCGCAGGCGGCCGTGAGGAGCAGCGAGCCGCAGAGCGTCGGCGCCAGGACAAGTGCCGGCACGGGAACGCGTCGCACGATCCTGCCTCCTCGATCGTCGAGCCACGGCTGGGATTGGTCTGTACCTATCCCTATGTATGACATGACTGACGCGGCCACATCAAGAGGCGGGGTCGAGGGACATGTGTGCCGCCCGGATGCCCGCCCCGACGCCCACCGCTGTTCACGGCACGGGCCCACCACCGTTCACGGCACGGCGGGCGGCTACGTATGCTGGTGCTCCGACAAGGCGTGAACTCGCTCGCTCTGCGGGTCAGTTCACGCCGCACGGCGCGGGCCGCTGTCGTCGCCGATCCCGCGCCGACGAGCGCGGCCGAGCGGCCGGGGTCGAGTCCGGCCCGGTCCCTCGGCCGCACACCCCCGACCAGGGTGCCGTGATCCGTCCGGCCCCCTCCCGGTGGCCGTCCTCTCCGACCCCCACCAACTTTGGGTGAGTGCCCGTCACTTTTCCCAGGAGAGGGTCCCCATCGTGCGTGTCCGCTCGTTGACGCTGGCCGCCGTCGGCGCCGCCCTGCTGGCCCCCGTCGCCCTGCCCGCCCTGGCCCATCCGCAGCGGCCCGTGGAACGGAAGGGTGGCGTGACCGCCGCCGAACTGCTGGCGAAGGTACGTGGCTGCGTCCGGGTGTCGGAGGGGCTCTACCGCAGTGACGCGGGCACCCCCGCGGTCATCCCCGTCTGCAGCATCGACGGCGCGGTGCACTGGAAGGCCGACATGGACATCGACTGCGACGGCCGGCCGAGCCTCCGCTGCAACCGCGACACCGACCCGTGGTTCCAGCCGATGACCTCCTTCCGGCAGTCCGACGGCCGGTATCTGCGCTCCGAGAGCCTGCCGTTCATCGTCGTCCCCGTCCCGAGCCGCACCTGGGACTACCGCGTCCACGGCATCAAGGGCGGCTCGGTCGCCGCCGTCGTGTACAAGGACAAGGTCCAGTACGCCGTCGTCGGTGACACCGGTCCCCAGGGCATCATCGGCGAGGCGTCCTACGCCACGGCCGAGGCCCTCGGTATCCGCCCCGACCCGCGCACCGGCGGCACCGCCTCCGCCGTCACCTACATCGTGTTCGAGGACTCCCTGGTGACCCCGATCGAGGACCACGAGGCGGCGGTGGAACAAGGGGAGAAGCTGGCGCGGAAGTTCGTGAAGGGTACCGGCGCGTAGCGGACCGGTCGGCCGAACATGTCTTCCGGGGCCTGCCGCCCGAGGGGGTGGCAGGCCCAGGCGCGCGGAGATCGCCTCCTCGGAGGGTCACTCCTTCCGATACGCGTATGCCTCCGATGCCGCTGCCGCCACCGCCGCGAGGTCCGCGCCCGTCGAGGCCGTGACGACCGCGGCGACGGCGCCCTCGACGAACGGCGCGTCGACCAGACGGGTCTCCGCGGGGAGTTCGTCGCCCTCGGCGAGCAGCGCCTTCACGGTGAGGACCGCGCTGCCCAGGTCGGTGAGGACCGCGATCCCGGCGCCCCGGTCGACGGACGCGGCAGCCGCCGAGATCAGCTCGGCGCTGGTCCCCAGACCGCCGTCCTCGGTGCCGCCCGCCGGCGCGACGGGAACGGCGGCGCCCGCACCCGCCAGCCCCTTCGCCAGCTCGGCGACCGAGGCGGCGACGGCGGCGCTGTGCGAGACCAGCACGATGCCGACCAGCTTCTCGTCAGGCATCGGCGGCCTCGGCTGCCTCGGCGGTGGTGGCGAGGGCGGCGATCAGCAGCGCGGCGGACGTGGCGCCGGGGTCCTGGTGCCCGATGCTCCGCTCGCCGAGGTAGCTGGCCCGCCCCTTGCGGGCCTGCAACGGCGTCGTCGCCAGGGCGCCTTCCTCGGCGGCGGCGCGCGCCGCGGTGAACGACTCGGCGAGCGCGTCGACGGCAGGGACCAGCGAGTCGATCATGGTCTTGTCGCCCGGTGCGGCCCCGCCCAGCGTCATCACGGCGTCGACCCCGGCGCGCAGCGCTTCCGTGAGCTGGGCCTCGCTCACCTCGGCGGCGTCGCCGAGCGCTTTGCCGGTGCGGCGCAGCAGCGTGCCGTACAGCGGGCCGGAGGCGCCGCCGACGGTCGAGATCAGCTGCCGGCCGGCGAGCGCGAGGACGGCGCCGGGTGTGTCCGGCGCCTCCTTCTCCAGCACGGCCGCCACGGCGGCGAACCCGCGGTGCAGATTGCTGCCGTGATCGGCGTCCCCGATCGGCGAGTCGAGCGCCGTGAGCCGCTCGGCCTCGCGCTCCACCGAGGCCGCGGCGGCCGTCATCCAACGACGGAAGAAGTCGGCGTCGAGCACGGAATCTCCTTGCGTGGTACGAGAGTTGACCCACTGTGGGAGGTGGGGGTGGTGACGTGTTCTGGGGTCCCTCGTGTCCCTCGTGGCCCCGGTGGCCCCGGTGGCCCCGGTGGTTCCCGGCGGGCGCGGTGGGGCCACGGCGGGGGGAGGGGGGAAGACGCTCGTCGGGCCCTCACACACCCCAGCGCAGTCCCGGCGTCCTCACCGGCGCGTCGTACAACCGCAGCACTTCCTCGTCGACCTGACAGATCGTCACCGACACGCCGGCCATGTCGAGGGAGGTGACGTAGTTGCCGACGAGGGTGCGGGCCACGGCGACCCCGCGTTCGGTGAGCACCCGCTGCACCTCCGCGTTGAAGCCGTACAACTCCAGCAGGGGCGTCGCACCCATGCCGTTGACGAGCAGCAGCACCGGGTTGCGCGGGCTCATGTCGTCCAGGAGGGCGTTCACCGAGAACTCGGCGATCTCGCGCGAGGTCATCATCGCGCGCCGCTCACGCCCCGGCTCGCCGTGGATACCGACACCCAACTCCAGCTCCCCGGCGGGGAGATCGAAGGTCGGGCTGCCCTTGGCCGGTGTGGTGCAGGCGCTCAGTGCCACCCCGAAGCTGCGGGAGTTCTCGTTGACCTGTCGGGCCAGCGCCTCGACCCGCTCCAAGGACTGCCCCTCCTCGGCGGCGGCCCCGGCGATCTTCTCCACGAACAGGGTGGCCCCCGTGCCGCGCCGTCCGGCGGTGTAGAGGCTGTCGGTGACGGCGACGTCGTCGTCGACGAGGACCTTGGCGATCTGGATGCCCTCGTCCTCGGCGAGTTCGGCGGCCATGTCGAAGTTCAGCACGTCACCGGTGTAGTTCTTCACGATGAACAGCACCCCGGCCCCACTGTCCACAGCCGCCGCGGCCCGCACCATCTGGTCCGGCACGGGAGATGTGAACACCTCACCGGGACAGGCCGCCGACAGCATCCCGGGCCCCACGAAGCCTCCGTGCAACGGCTCGTGCCCCGAGCCACCCCCGGACACCAGCCCCACCTTCCCGGCCACCGGCGCGTCCCTCCGCACCACCACCCGGTTCTCCACATCCACGGTCAACTCCGGATGCGCGGCCGCCATACCCCGCAAGGCGTCCGCGACAACGCTCTCCGCGACGTTGATCAGCATCCTCATGGGTACCTCCTGGTGAGATTATCGGACGAGCCGCTGGCCTGCGTTTTTAGCAGGGCAGCATGGGTTTGGCCAATTGTTGATCTTGGCGGTTCTTGGCGGTTCTCGGCGGTTCTCGGCGGTTCTCGGCGGTTCTCGGCGGTTTTTGGCGGTCGTGGGCGGGCTCAGGCGGTACTCATGCTGACTTTGAAGACGGGGTGTCAGGTATCCGGTTCGTCGGGCACGGGTCGGCAGGTTCGCATCTGCTGGCAGTATCGACCTTGCGGCAGCGAAGGTCACGCGCATGGACGCTCATGAGCGTGCCAGGGTGCCTGAGGCTCTCTGCCGGTTGGGCCACGGGCTGTCCACAACGAGGGGCGATGCGTGCGCGCGGCAGTGACCCCGCCCGCGACAGCCTCGGAATTGTCCCAGGCGTGAGTCCCGGCCGACGGACGGCGATGATCGGCACGGCGTGGCAGTCGCGCAAGCATTCCCGCTGCGGCCGAGGGTTTTGTGCTGGCTGCAGCTGAGCCAGCTGTTCTGGAACTGGATCGGACGGTCGCAGGATGCGAACGTACAGGCCTGTCGGAACTGGGTGGAAGGGTCGAGATTTGGGGTGGTGCAGGGGTGCGACGGGGACCCGCTGCCCGCCCCCGGACTACCGGCTTGGAATTTTTGTGGCGGCGGAATGGGAGGCGTCGGGGTGCGGCCTGCCGCTTCTCGATCGCTGGCGGGAGTGCAGCTGAGCGGGTTCCGGGACTGAGCCCGGGGGGCGGGGTGGGCGCCGCGGGCGGCCTCGGCGGGTTCGTACCCCCGTTGGTGATGGGCTCGCTGTACGTGACCGGCCGCGTTCAGGCCGAGTGGCGGTGTCCGGTGCCCGGTCGGGCGAGGTGCGTGGTGAACCAGTCGCGGGCCAGTTCGGCGACCGTGGCCAGGGTTCCGGGCTCCTCGAACAGGTGGGTGGCACCGGGAACGACAGCGAGCCGGTGTTCACAGCGCAGCCGGTCGGCGGCGAGGCGGTTGAGGCTGAGCACCCTGGTGTCCAGACTGCCCACGACGAAGAGGGTCGGGGCCCGCACCCGGTCCAGCGCCGCCTGGGTGGCCAGGTCGGGGCGCCCGCCCCGGGAGACGATCGCGCGGATGTCGGCGCCTGGCGTCGCCGCAGCCTCCAGGGCGGCCGCGGCTCCGGTGCTGGCACCGAAGTAGGTCACCGGCACTCCGGGTCCGTCACGCAGCCAGGTGGTGGCGGCGTGCAGCCGGCCGGCCAGCAGAGCGACGTCGAAGACATTGCGGCGTTCGCCTGCCTCCTCCGCCGTGAGCAGGTCGAGCAGCAGGGTGCCCAGGCCCGCCCGGTTGAGTGTGTCGGCGACGTAGCGATTGCGTGGACTGTGCCGTCCGCTGCCGCTGCCGTGCGCGAAGACGACCACCGTCGGGGCCGCATCGGGCAGCACCAGCCGCGCGGGCAGCCGTATGTGTCCGGCGGGCACTTCCACCTCGCCCTGCATGAGCCCCTCCGCCTGTCGCCTCGGGGACGCCTCCCCGGCTCGGGGCGCGGGCTTCTCCACGGCCGGGCCCACCGAGGCGTCCGCCCCTTCGCTCAGGGAAGCCGTTTCGAAGACGGCGGTGGTGGGTGCGGGAGGCGGCGACTGCGCCGGTGCGGCACGGGTGAGGAGATCGATCACCTCGGAGTCCGGCGTCTGCCTGAAGTCGCGGTACCAGGCGCCGACCGAGCCCAGGTCTCCCAGTGGTTCCAGGCAGACGACTTGGTCGGCCACTCCGCGCAGCCGGGCGACGGCCTCCACCGATCCCACCGGGACGGCGAGAACGACCCTCGTGGCACCCTGGCCCCGCACCACCCGGCAGGCCGCCTCGGCGGTGGCGCCGGTGGCCAGCCCGTCGTCCACGACCAGCACGGTGCGACCCGTGAGGGACACACGGGCGCGCCCGGCGCGGTAGCGGGCCACACGCCGGTCCAGCTCCGCCCGCTCCGCCCGCTCGACGTCGGCCTGTTCCTCGTCCCGTATCCCGCCGCTGTCGATCACGTGCCGGTTGAGGACGCGGACACCGTGCTCACCGATGGCGCCGAAGGCCAGCTCCGGCTGCCACGGCACCCCGAGCTTGCGCACCGGGAGCACGTCCAGCGGTGCGTCGAGTGTTCGGGCCACCTCGTACGCGACCGGCACGCCGCCCCGAGGCAGTCCCAGGACCACGATGTCCTCGCCGCGCAGATGTCCGAGACGCCGGGCCAGTCGGCGTCCTGCGTCCGTACGATCGTCGAAGGGCATACGCCACCTCCTCGTGCGCCCACCGCGAGGCTGCGGAGAAGTCGGTGTGGAAGAAAGGGCGCCTCCTGGAGTCGCCTCCTGCCGTCCCTTCCATTGCATCGCGTCGCAGGGCGACCGCGCGAGGGGCCTTCGGCCCGGGTGAGGGCCGGACGGCCCCTCGTGGTAGCGGCGGCACCGCCGCAGAGGCCGCGACCGGGGCAGGTCTGCTGGTCGTGGGGTGCCGGATCCGGGACGGACACTTGGGTATCGGTTCCGCACACCGGCCGGGTCAGCCACGCGGTGCTGCACCACGCCGGTTGCCCCGTCGCCGTCGTGCCGCACCCCTGAACCGACCCGGTGGCGCTTGTCGACGTGCCTCGGCCGTCGGCCTCGACGGCCGTGAGGCGGATGCCTGCGACCAGATCAGGGCGGATACGGACCGCGTGGTCCGTGGATCCGCTCGCCCAGGGCCGCAGCATCGCCTGAGTCCCTGGTGTGACGTCTTCCGGCCCTGAGGAGCCCGGCCGTAGAGGGCCGAGCCCCCTTTCGTGTCGACGCCGACCCGCCGTGCGTCATAGCCCGGTCACTGCTCCTACCGGTCTTCCGCTGGAGACCGCGTTCCCCGCGGCCTCGACCTTGGTCCACATGCGGGGCCGAGGGGATTGCGGTACTTGTCGAGGGAGGGAACACAGCAGCCGCTCGGCATGTCGACGGGGTTCGGGCCGGCGGGCCGCGGGGGACTCGTCCGCCGTCGTCCGCCGTCGTGTCCAGCTTCGTACGAGACGGAGGCCGCCGCCATGGAACCAGTCGTCACCGTGGGCCTGGACGGTTCACCCGCGAGCCTCGCCGCCGCCCGCTGGGCCGCCGACGAGGCCGAGAAGCGCAAGCTCACCCTGCGACTGCTGCACGCGTGGCCGCTCCTGGCACCGGAACCGACCCACATGCCCTCCGAGGTCGACCAGAACTACTGGGCGAAGCGTCTGGTGCACACCGCTCAGGCCGAGCTGAGCGCCCGCCACCCGGGTCTTTCCGTCGTCGGCAGTCTCGTTGCCGACGACGCCCAGGAAGCTCTGCTCCGCGCCGCCTCGGAGTCCGAGATGCTGGTGCTGGGTTCACGGGGCCTGGGGTCCGCCGAGAGCTATTTCATGGGGGACGTCAGCATGCCGGTCGTGGCGCGGGCCGGGCGGCCAGTGGTCCTCGTCCGTCCGGAGCCGACCAAGGAGCAGCCGGTCCCCAGTTCGTCCGACAAGGTCGTCGTGGCGATGGAACTGCACGGATCCGCTGACGAACTGCTCGACTTCGCGTTCCACAGCGCCGCGGCCCGGGACGTTCCGCTCCTCGCCGTCCACGGCCGCAGCGTGCCGCTTCACGCCCGCATGCCCTGGGGCGTGGACCACGACGTCGTGGAGGAGCTGACACGGGAGGCGCGGAAGGAGCTGACCAAGGCGCTGAGGCCCTGGCGCGAGAAGTACCCGCAGGTGGAGGTGGACGACAGCATCCGTCTCGCGAGCCCGGCCAAGGCCGTCGTGCACGCCGCCGAGGGCGCCGCGTTGCTGGTCGTCGGACGGCGTGTGCACTGGCATGGTGCGACGCACCATCTGGATCACGTGGCCCACGCGGCCATCCATCACGGACGCTGCCCCGTCGCCGTCGTTCCTCATGACTGAGCCCGGCACTTCGGGGGAGCGGTCGCCACGCGCGGAGGTGGCCGAGACCCACACCCGCGATCGTGTTCTTCGCAGGTGATCGGGCCTACAACGTCAAGAAGGCGGTGGATCTGGGCTTCTCGACTGTATGGGACGAGCGGCCCGTAGGGCAGCCCGCGCACGCGAAACGGCGCTCAACCGCTGCTTCGCACCGGATGTCTACCTGGGCGTCGGCGACGTCGTCGGCCCCGGAAGCGAGGCACCCGAAGGCCGGCGCGTTGCCCACCCTGTAGGCCGCCGTCCAGGACCTGCCCGGCGCGAGCTACGTCGGCCCCGACGGCCTCGCCGAGTTGCGCGGAGCCCCGACCCTGGTCGGCCGCTCGCCGGCGGCCAGCGACCCGGCCTCGGCCCGACGCCTGTGGACCATCTCCGAGGAACTGACCGGCACCGCCTTCCCCGAACAGGCCCTGACAGCACGAACCTGAACGCCCGGC
Source organism: Streptomyces sp. NPDC002787 (assembly GCF_053592095.1). Classification (NCBI taxonomy): domain Bacteria; kingdom Bacillati; phylum Actinomycetota; class Actinomycetes; order Kitasatosporales; family Streptomycetaceae; genus Streptomyces; species Streptomyces sp. NPDC002787. The sequence goes on from NZ_JBSFVC010000013.1 coordinate 31,034, forward strand.
CCGGCATCACCCTTCCGGTGTGGCACACGCGCGTCCACGGAATTCAACGGAATTCAAGGGAGACCTCGTGATGATCTCCGACGGCCTCGTCACCCAGCTCCCGCCTTCGCCCGCCTGACAACCTGGAAGATCCTCCGCGGCTGCAGGGGTGCGAGGGGGCCGTCATGCGTCCACCGCCCACCTGTTCAGTCTCTGTCTCACGCCTACTTGAGAGCCGTCAGTTGCTCATGGAACCAGCGCCGGTGGCGCTACGCTGCTGTGTCGTGCAGGAGACGCGTCTCGACACTGCTCGGATCCGGGCGGCTCGCCGGATGATCGACCCAGTCTTTCTCGACACTCCGCTGTACCGCTGCGAGGCGCTGGAGCCCGGCCTCGGGTGCACGGTGAGCGTCAAGCTCGAAACGGCGAACCCGGTCCGCAGCTTCAAGGCACGTGGCACAGAGGTAGTCGCGAGCCTGCTGGCCGACAATGCCTCGCGAGCCGCGGTGTGCGCGAGTGCGGGCAACCTCGGCCAAGCCCTCGCGTGGTCCGGTCGTGGCCGAGGGCTCGACGTCACCGTCGTGGCATCCCGCTTTGCGACGCGGGCCAAGCTTGATCGCATCCGCGCCTTGGACGCCGGGTTGGAACTGGTGGACGGCGACCACGAGATGGCGCGTGAGCGGGCTGCGGCCATCGCACGGTACGAGGGCATCCGGCTGGTCGAAGACAGCCTGGACATCGAGACCTGCGAGGGCGCGGCGACCATCGGCCTCGAACTGGTGGATGCCGCGCCGTCGTTCGACACCGTCCTGATCGCTCTCGGCGGTGGGGCGCTGGCCACCGGCGTGGGCCATGTGGTGAAAGCGTCGGCACCCGAAGTCGAGGTGATCTGCGTCCAGCCGCTGGGCGCACCGGCGCTGACACACTCATGGCGCAGGCGACGTGTCGTCACCACCGACTCGACCGACACCATCGCTGACGGCGTCGCCGGCCGACGTCCCATCCCGGCCGTCCTGGACGACCTCCTCCTGGTCGCCGACGACGCCGTCCTGGTGAAGGAGGCGTCGATCATCGCCGGTATGCGGATGCTCCTCGACCACGCCGGCCTCGTCGTCGAACCGTCGGCCGCGCTCGGCATCGCGGCGATCCTCGAAGACCGTGACCGCTTCGCCGGCCGACACGTCGTCACCATCGTGTGCGGCAGCAACGTCGACATGGACGCCTACCACCGCTGGGTCGGTACGGCCCCCACCCACAGGTCGTGACGATCGCTCCTACCGGCCGACCGGTGGCCCGCAACGACGCCTGCGCCACCGGCGTAGGGAATCGACACCCCCGCGCGGAGGAAGGTGTTGCCCGTCATCTGCTCCTGACAGGGGCTGCGTTCACAGTGAGGGTCGGTCACGGTGGACGGTGACCGGGTGGTCCATGTGTGGTCGGGGCCCGGGTGAGTCCGCATTCTCCCCGGGGCGGCCTCCGTGGGAAGCCCGGGGCGAGGCGGCAGGGCGACGGTAGACGGCCGGCGTGCCCGAGGCGCGTCACGGGCACGCCGGGTCCCTGTCGCAGACACAGGGATCGGGGAGACTGCGCTCCCTGGGCCGCGGTCACCTTCGCGCTGCGGCCGACCCGGGCGGACAGCCCGGCCGGGTCGCGGTGGGATCACCTTCCTGTCGGGTCCCCTTCGGCGCCGTCGTCCAGAGTGCGCAGCATCGCGTGGCCGCCGTGGTGCAGTGGTGTGTCCAGCTTCGAGCGGGTTGCCTCGGAGGCCGTCCGCGCGTCGAAGACGTGGACTTCGCCGTGGCCGCCGCGGGTGACGGCGACCCAGTCGGCACCTGGCGAGGCGGCCACCGCACGGCGTTGGACGCCCTCCCAGGGGGTGCCTCCGCGGCGGGGAGCCCCGTCCATGGCGGGCAGGGGGACACGCCGTACGGTGTTGTCGGCGTCCAGCAGGACCAGTTCGTCGCCGTCCGGGTGGATCCTGGTGAACGCGGTGTGGCCCTTGGCGAGGGCCAGGCGGAAGACCAGCCCCGGACCGAGGTCGGTCAGGGTCGTGCGATCCGTTGCCAGATCATGGCGCCACGCCTGGTTCGTCCACTCCGGCCAGCGCAGCGGGTCCGCGGGGCCGCCCCGCAAGGTCGACCACAGCGCCTGTCGCCGGGTGTCGAGCCGCAGGTACCAGCCTCGGGCGGGCGAACCCCACGGGAGCGTCGGCTCCGGCACGAGTGCGTCGCCCTCGCGGCGCGCCCGGTGCACGCCCTCTCCCGTGGCCGCGAAGACGTGGCCGAGGTGAGGGACTTGGGCGTCACCGTGCCCGTCGTCCGGCAGGGCGAGGTGCGCGTGGGGTGTGACCGGCGGGCAGCCGGCCGGTGAACCGAGCAGGTCGGCGAACCGGTGGACGGCGAGTGCGCCGGGTTCCCGGTGTCGCAGGACGACCAGGGGGTCGCCGCCGCCCATGACCGTCACGCCCGGCTCGCCCACGCGGGTGCGCACCCGCGTGGCGTCCTTCGTGGCCAGGTCGACGACCGTCAGTAGGTCGGACCACGGGCTGCCGTTCTCCCCCAGGCCCGTGGTGACGGCCACCCACCGGCCGGACGGGTCGCAGGCGAGGTGCTCGGCCGGTACGGCGACCGGTACGGCGGCCTCCACCAGCTCGGTCGAGCGACTCGTCGTCGCCGTCGCGCCGAACGGGTCGAGTACCAGCAGCTCGCCCCTGCGGTCGTCGACACACGCTGTTCTGCCCCCCGGCAGCGCCAGGAATCCGGCGTGCTCGGAGAGATGGCGGCCCGTGAGGCGGTGTGTCTCCACACCGTCCGGGACGGTCAGCACATGGACGGATCCGCCTATGTGGTCGGAGACCAGCAGCAGTGGGTCGGCGTTCATCGAGAACCTCTCTGATAGGCCATCTGATGAAAATGATTATCGTCGTGTATCTTCGTTGCGTTCCGGGACCATGAGAAGAAGCGAGGGCATCGATGCTGGGCTCACCGTCGAGATTCGTCCGCACCTGGGTCACCGCGGCGATGGTCGGTTCCGTCCTGGTCGGGTGCGGGGCGTCCACCGAACCCGCGAGTGAAGCGGACGCGGTGGCCGACGCGAAGACCGACGTCACCGTGGAACCCATCAAGGCGACACGCCAGTTGACCGACGCGAACGGCGTCAAGATCTCCTTGGAGCGGGAACCGGAGCGCGTCGTCTGCCTGTTCGCGCTCTGCGACGACATCCTGACCGAGCTGGGCATCGTCCCCACGGCCACGAACAACGCCCTCCTGGCCCAGCCCGGATTCCTCGGGGCGGAGAAGGCGAAGGAGGTCGACATCATCCCCGGCGGTTTCATCGCGCCCGAGGTGGAGGCGATCCTCTCCCACAAGCCCGACCTCGTGATCGGCCTCGAAGACACCCATGGCAAGCTCGCCCCGTCTCTGAAGGGCGCCACCACGTTCTGGCCCATGCAGCCCGAAGAGTGGCAGGACAGCGTCGGTTACCTGCGCGACGTCGCCGCGCTCACCGGCCGCACCGCCCAGGGTGAGAAGGCCGAGAAGACCTTCCGCACCAAGCTCGCCGAGGCTGAGCGGACCAAGAGCGACAAGACCGCGCTCATCATCTACGGCAGCGACGAGAACTTCGGCGTCGCCACCCCGGGGACGGACGTGACCGCCGGCCTGTTCCCCAAGCTGGCGAACTACCCGTGGAAGTCCCGTGGTGTGGAGGGCAGTTACAGCCTCGAAGAGATCCTCGCGCGTGACGTGGACGTGCTGTTCGTCGAGACGATCAGCTTCGGCGAGCCGGACGGCAAGCTGTCGGAGAAGCTGGCGAAGAACCCGCTGTGGGGGAAGATCCCGGCCGTGCGGAACGGGGACGTTCACGAGGTGAACTCCGAGGTGTGGGCCAAGGGGCGGGGCACCCGCTCGCTGGGCATCGTCCTCGACGAGGCCACGGCCGCCCTGCGGTGACCGCACCGACCGCGTCAGAAACCGCGGCCGGTGACGCCACGTCGGACGGGCGGCGGTCCGTGCGGCTCCCGCTCCCCGGCAGGCGATGGCAACTCCTCGCGGTGACCGCGCTGTTGCTCGCGTCGTCCGCCTGCATGCTGAGCCTGGGCACGCCCTACGTCCCACTGCACCGCCTGCCCGGTGCACTGCTGGACGGCGACAGCACGCTCGCGGGGGTCGTCGTCACCGAACTGCGCGTGCCCCGGCTGGTGTTGGCGCTGATCGCCGGGGCCTGTCTGGGTGCGGCGGGGCTCGTCCTGCAGGAGGCGCTGCGCAACCCGCTGGCCGTCCCCGAGATGCTGGGGGTGTCCTCCGGAGCCGCGCTCGGGGTCGCCACACCCCTGGTGCTGGCGGTGTCCGTCCCCGCCGCCGCCCAGCCCCTGCTGGCCATCGGCGGGGCCGCGCTCGGCGGCGCGCTCACGCTGCTCGCCGCCGGACTGGGGCGCAGCCCGTCCGCCGTACTGCTCACCGGGGCCGCGGTCGCCGCCGCCCTGCAGGCCGCGCTGCTCGTGCTCATGGTCATGGCCGATCAGCTGGACCTCCAGCTGATCTACCGGTACCTGCTCGGCTCGCTCTCCGCCCGTACCTGGGACGACGTCACCGGGTTGTGGCCCTGGCTGCTCATCGCGGTGCCCGCGCTCGTGTTGTGCGCGCCGGTGCTCTCGGTGCTGCGGTTGGGCGACGAGGACGCCGAGGCGTTGGGCGTCCGTGTGCACCGCGCCCGGTTCGCCGCGCTGGCCATCGCCGTCCTGCTGATCGCACCCGTGACGGCCGTGTGCGGTCCGGTGGCTTGGGTCGGGTTTCTCGCCCCGCATCTGGCGAGGCGGCTCAACCCGTCGGCGGACGCGGTGCGTTGGCTGCCCTGGTCGGCCGCGTGGGGCGCGGTCGTGGTGGCCGTCGCCGATGTGCCGGCCAGGCTGGCGCTGGCACCGGTGGAGACACCTGTCGGAGCATGGACGTCCCTGTTCGGTGTGCCCGTTGGCGTCGCTCTGCTCCGGTCGGGGAAACGGAGGCCGAAGGCCGCGCGACCGGCGGCGGGCTCCGAGGCGGAGCCCCCGCGGCAGCCGGGGGCCGGTTCCGCGGCCGGGCGTTCGGAGCAGCCGGGGGCCGGTTCCGAAGCCGCACATGTCGGGTCACCAGGGGCGGAGCCCTCTCCGAAGTCGGGAAGGCGCGGTCATGGAGAGGGGTCCGAGGGTGACGGTCCCTCCGGCACCCGTCTCCCGGTCAGTGGAACAACCACATCGGAGGAGGCCCGGTGAGCCGGCGATTCGGGGCGCTCGCCGTCCTCCTCCTCGTGTGCGTCTGCGGGGAACTGCTGGCCGGGCGCGGCATGTCGCCGGCCATGGTCTGGGAGGTCCTCGGCGGAGGCGGTGACGCGACGGAGCGGCACATCCTGCTCCAACTCCGACTGCCCCGGCTGCTGGTGGCCCTCGGTGCGGGGGCGTGCCTCGGTGTGGCGGGCCTGGTCCTGCAGTCCGCTCTGCGCAACCCGCTCGCCGGACCCGAGGTCACGGGCGTGACTCCGGGCGCGGTGCTCGGGGCGGTCACCGCGACCGGTTTCGGACTGGCGGGCTGGGAATCACCCCTCGCGGTCGTCGCCGCCGCGTGTCTGGGCGGATTCACCGGGGCCGCGCTCCTGTGGCTGCTCGCCGGTCGTGGCGGAGGCGATCCCGCGCAGACCGCCGTCTACGGGGTGCTGGTGTCGGCGGTCCTCGGCGGGCTCACCGCCATGGTGCTGCTGGTGGCGCCGGGGGAACTCGGCAGCGTGGTCCAGTGGCTCGTCGGTACGACGGAGGGCCGGGTGTGGGAGCACTGGCACCTGCTGTGGCCGTGGGCGCTGGTCTGGGGCGCGCTCGCGTGGCTGATGGCGGGACCGCTGACCCTGCTGCGCTGCGGTGATGACATCGCCGGTGCGGCTGGGCTGTTCGCCGCGCGTGCCCGCACCCTCTCCCTGTTGTGCGCCGTGGCACTGACGGCGGGCGCGGTGGCCGCCGTGGGGGCGCTCGGTTTCGTCGGGCTGCTCGTGCCGCACCTCGCGTTCGCCCTGTTCGGCGCGGACCTGCGGCTGACGCTGCCCGGTGCCGCCCTCGTGGGGGCGGCCGTGGTGTGCGGGGCGGACGCGGTGGCGCAACTGTCCTCGCGGCTGCTGGCCGTCGTAGTGGACAGCGGACGGCTCACGCTGCCGGTCGGGGCGCTCACCACCTGTCTGGGAGCCGTGCTGCTGCTGGTCGTCGTGCGCCGGACGCCCGACCGAACGTTCTGATGTCGACAAAGGACGGAACATGACCGAACCCCTGGGTATCCGCGCCGAGGGAGTCCGCTTCGGCTACCCCGGCCGCCCCGTGCTGCGCGGCGTCGACATGACTGTCGAACCGGGCGAGCTGACCGCCCTCATCGGCCTCAACGGCTGCGGCAAGTCGACCCTGTTGCGGCTGGCCGCCGGTCTGCTGCGGCCGGACGAGGGGCGCGTCCTGGTAGGTGGCGACGACCTCGCGGGGCTTTCCCGGCGTGCCACCGCCCGGCGGGTCGCGCTGCTGCACCAGTCGGCCCCGGCCGTCCCCGCCATGACCGTCCGGCACCTCGTCAGACAGGGGCGGTACGCGGCACGCGGTCCCCTCGGCATGCTGCGCGAAGGCGACGACCCGGTCGTACGGCGCGCGCTGCGCGACGTCGGCGTGGAGCAGTGGGCCGACCGGGACGTGGACGCGCTGTCGGGGGGCGAGCGGCAGCGGGTCCGGCTCGCGATGGCGCTCGCCCAGGACACCCGCGTCCTGCTGCTCGACGAGCCGACCACCTATCTGGACCTGCATCACCAACTCGATGTGCTGCGGACCGTGGTGCGGCTGCGCGAGGAGCGCGGCCTCACCGTCGTGATGGTGCTGCACGACCTGGCCCACGCGGCCCGGTTCGCCGAGCGGATCGTCGCCCTGCGGGACGGCCGCGTGGTGGCCGACGGGACCCCGAAGGAGGTCGTCACCCCCGGGTTGCTCGCGGACGTGCTCAAGGTGGCGGGACGGGTCGGCCGGGACCCCGAGGGCGGCTGGCCGGTGTGTTACCCAGATCACCCTCTCCCAGCTCTAGAATATGAAAATCATATTCAGTAGATTGTCATGCGACGCTCAAAGAGCGCCGCACCTCCCTTGCGATGAAGGAGAGTTCATGGACAACGAGCAGGTCTTCGCGCCGATCGCCGACCCGGGCCAGCTGGCTCACGCCTCCGCCTCGCACTCCAACGCGCTCGTCGAGAACCCCTTCGACGACACCGAGGAGTAAGAGCGGGTCACACCCTCGACCGTGGGCCCGCCCGTCACCGTGCGGGCGGGCCCACGCCCACTCAGGCCCCCTTCCCACAGGAGAACCGACGTGTCCCGCAGCCAGCTCGCATCCGGTGTCGAGATCGTCGCCGTACCCGGGCAGGGGCTCGCCGTCCGCACGGCCGACGGGGAGTTCCTCAGCGTACGGACGGGCGACGTGGACGACGGCGCTCTGCTCTCCCGGCTGTCCGGCCGATCCACCGGCGAGCCGGACGCCGAACTCGACCGACTCCTCCGGGCCTTCGACGGTGCCGGATACATGGCGGACGGCCCGCATCGCGCCGAATGGCCCGCCGAGCGCCGGGACATCCTGTTGCTGGGCACCCCCCTGCTGACCGAGCCGCTGGCCGCGCTCCTGCGGGCCTCCGGTGCGGAGCCGCGGTCGGCGGGATCCGACGACCTGACAGGCATGGCTCCCATCGCGTCGGGCGGCTTGGTGGGTGTCACTCCCGTGGCCGGCCCCGCCGACGAGGCGCCCGCGACGTCCGGCCGCCCGGCGGACACGACTTCCCCGGCACACGACAAGCCGGGCCGCGCGCCCCAGGCCGTACCCGGCGCCGCGGGCGCGGTGCCCGCCGCCGTCGTGTGGTGTCTCGACGGTCCCGTCCCGGAAGGGCTGTGGGACGCCGCCGACCGGCTGCCCGAGCGTGGCATCGCCTGGCTGCGCTGTCACCGTGAGGGCTGGCAGGTCTGCCTCGAACCCCTCGCCGCCGCTCCGGGGGACGTCACCTCGGCCCACGTCCGTGCCCGCAGGCTCGCCGCCACGCCGGCGCACCAAGCGCTGGCCGCCTACTGGAGCGGACCTCGAACGTCCGGCGCACCCGTGCGACTCACCGCGCCCGCGGCGGGGTTGCTCGCCGCCCTGCTCGCCGACGACCTCACCCGGTGGGCCACCGACGCCCCCCACCCCGGCGGGCTGCCCGCGCGGCGCCGGCTCCGGCGCGTCGATCTGCGCACGCTGACCGTCACCGAGCACCCCGTCCTGCCCGTCCCCGACGTCGCCCCGATGCCGGGGAAGGCAGGATGACGTCGTTCACCGAAACCGTCGGCGGTCTCGCGACCGACGGCCGGCACCCGGACGGCGAGGGGCCCTTCCCGGCCGTCCTCATCCGCACGCCCTACGACCGACGCCGGCATCACGCCGAACTGAGGGGGTGGGCCCGGCACGGGTTCGTCGCACTGGTCCAGGACGTGCGCGGCCGGCACGCTTCGCCGGGGGAGTGGCACCCGTACGAGAACGAGGTCGCCGACGGGGCGCTGACCGCCCGCTGGATCCGCCGGCAGCCCTGGAGCGACGGGCGCGTCGTGGCGGTCGGCGCCTCCTACGCCGCCCACTGCGCCGTCGCCCTCGCGCTCGACGCGCCCGAGGACGCCCGCCCCGACGCCGTCATCGCCGCCGTGCCCGCCCTGGGCGCCGCCGAGACGGCTCGCGAACCCTCGGGCGTGGAACGGCTGTCCGCCCGCGCGGGGTGGTGGGCCGCCCACGGCGACCGGCGCGACTCCGACGAGGACGCCCTGAAGAACGCTCTCGCCACGGACCCCGGCCTGCTGACCCACCTGCCGCTGACCGACCTCCCGGTCCGGCTCGGCCGAAGCCTGCCCTCCTGGCCGGGCCTGTGGCGGCACCACGAGCGCGGCCTGCTCGCAGCACGGGCCGAGGGCGCCAGGATGCCCCTGCTCGCGGTGGGCGGCCACCACGACCACTTCACCGACGACACCATCGCGCTGTGGCGCCGCTGGGGCGGCCCCTCCCGCCTGCTGCTGGGCCCCTGGGGACACGGCCTCGTCGCCGCGCCCGGCACCGACGCCCTGCCCGCGCACCGGGTGAGCCTCGGCGAGTTCTACGCACGCTGGGCCCGACTCGCCCTCACCGGCGGCCTCACGTCCGGACGCCGAGGCGCGGTCGGGCTGGGCGGCAGCCCCCTGTGGGTGCCCGCCGGGACGCGGGGCGAGCCGCGCGCACAGCACATACGGCTGCTGCACGGGGCCTCCTTCACGGCCGACCCCGAACAGCCCGTCTCCTCCGAGGAGTTGACCGTCCCCACGAGGGACACACCCGACCGCTGCCTGTTCGCCACCCCGCCGCTGCCGCGCCCCTTGGACGTCATCGGCACCGCCGAGGTCCGGGTGCGCGCGACCGCCGACACCCGGTCGGCGGACTGGGCGGCACGGCTCCTCGCGGTCACCTCCGAGGGGGTGGCCGAGCGGCTCGCCGTCGGAATCGTCCGGCGCGCTGATCCCCCGGGAAGGGCAGCCGAGTTCACCGTGGGGCTCGGCCCGCTGGCACGGCGGCTGCCCGCGGGCACCCGGCTCCGCCTGGAGATCGCCGGACACCACTTCCCCGCCCACGCCCGCAACCCCCACACCGGCGACGACCCGGTCACGGCCACCCGGCTCCTCGCCTCCCGGCGCGAGGTCGACCCCGGGCACGTGGCACTCCACCTGCCCGTGCTCCGCTCCCGTCCCACCCCCACCGATCCCGTACAGGAGATCCTGCGATGACGGTGCTCCCTCTGGAAGCCCTGGTCGACCCCGTGTGCGGCATCGTCCGGAAGGTCGAGCCCGTCGAACACCCTCCGGGCACCCCGCCTCGCTACACCGCGCTCACCGCCGAGATCGCCGACGCCCGCAGGCTCGGCCTGTGGCCCGCCGACCGGGTGTCGCTCGGGACCACCTTCGGCGACCCCGAGGGCGCCCGGATCGCCGCGATAGCCGAGGGAATCGAGCGCTACTGCGGCAACCGTGTGCCTCCGCCCGGCCACCCCGACGCCCCACTGCGCGCCACGGCCGCCGACCTGGTGGACAAGGGCCTCAGGCTCTACGGACCCGACGAGCTGCCCGCCTACGCCGACTGGCAGTACGCCCGCGAGAAGTTCCCCTACCGCCCCCTCACCACCGATACCCCGTCCCTGTGGACGCGCGGCGAGGAACGGCTGCCCGACGGGGAGAGAGCCGAGGTCTGGGCACCCGTCGCCCTCACCCACCTCAACTGGCGCCAGGGCGAGCTGCGTGCGCTGCCCCGCACCCACCATCTCAACTACGCGGGCATCGCCACCGGACAGGGGTTCGACGACGCGGTCGAGCGCGGCCTGCTGGAGATCGTCGAACGTGACGCCCTCGAACTGTGGTGGCACCTCGACGGCCCGACCCGTGGCATCGATCCGGCGAGCGTGCCCGGCCTCGCCGACGACCTCGCCGGGTCCGGGCTCGATGTCCATCTCGCCGAGATGCCCTCGGAGTTCGCCCCCTGCATGGCCGCACTCGTCCACGACCCACGGCTCGGGCTCTACGCCGCCGGGTTCGCCTGCAAGTACGACCCGGCCGAGGCCGCCCGCAAGGCCGTACTGGAGGCCGTCCACACCTGGGTCTTCACGCAGGGCCTCGCCGATCCCGACGGCTGGGTGTTCCAGGCCGTCGAGGCAGGGCTGCTCGCCCGAGGCCTCTACCTCGACCACCGCGAGGACCGCCGCTACCTCGACGCCTGCGGTGAACACTTCGCGCTTGTACGGGACTTGGGCGCCCACGTGCAGGTCTGGCTGGACGAGCGCATGGCGTCCGAGGCCCGCCGGTTCACCGAGCCCGCGCACGGGACGGTACCCGTCGACGCCGTCGAACCCGGCAGCCGGGACCGGCTGGAGCGCGCACTCCACGACGGCGGCCACCGCGTCATGACGTTCGACCTCACCACCGAGGACGTGGCCGAGACGCCGTTGCGCGTCGCCCGGGTCCTCGTCTCCGGCCTCATCCCCAACGCCCCTGCCGCCTTCGGGTACTTCGGCTCCCCACGCCTCGCCGACGCCGCCCTCGCCCGTGGCTGGCGCACCACCGCGCCGAGCGCGCCGGAAGACTTCACGCTGGCTCCTCCGCCCCACATGTGAGGACCACCCGTGGATCTCGTCACTGCCCTCGCCCGCGCCCGCACCCGGGAGGAGCCGGGCCCGGACACGCCCGCCGGGCCCGCCGTCCGACCATGGCCCGGACCGGCGCTCCCCCTGCCGGACGCCCGCCCCGGAGAGCTCGACCTGGGCCGGCTGCTCCGCCTCTCGCTGGCGGCCTCGGACGGCGCCGGACGGCTGCGCCCCGCCGCGTCCGCGGGCGCGCTGCACCCGGTGGACGCCCAGCTCGTCGTGGGCACCGGCTGCCCCCTACCGCCGGGACGCTACGGCTATGACCCGCTGGGCCATCGCGTGCACCGCCTCGGCCCGGAACCCGACGGCACACCGCCCGGGGCCACCGTGGACCTGTCCGTCACCGCGCAGCGCACGATCTCGCACTACGGCCACCGGGCCTGGCCGCTGCTCCTGCTGGACACCGGGCACGCCGCCGCGGCGCTGTGGCTCGCGGCGCGCTCCCTGGGCGTCGAGCCGACGGCCCTCGACCTCGACGGGCTCGCCGAAGACCCCCTCGCCGCACTGAGCTTCGCCCCGCCCGAGACCGCACACCGGGCCGCGGACGCACCCACGCCCCGCGACCTGCTGACCCGCCGCAGCGCCCGGCCACCGCTGCGGGGCACCCCACCCCAGGAGGCACTGCGGGCGGTGCTCACCGCCGCCGCCGAGGCGAGCGCCGGTGAACTCGCGTGGTGTGCGGCCGTCGGCGCACCACAGCCCGAACTCGTCGAGTCGGCGCCCGACGGCACCCTGCGGCGTCTCGCCGCGGGTGAGGCCCGGCCGACGCTCGCCGCCTGGGCCGCCGGCCAGGCGTGGATCGCGGACGCGGGCGCCGTCCTGCTCGGCTACGGCTGCCCGACGGACGCCGAGGCGCCACGGATCCGCCGGGTCCATCTGCGCGCCGGTTTCGCCGCCCACGTGGCTCACGTGACCGCCGGCCGACACGGCCTGGCCGGCCGCCCTATCGGCGCCTGGCAGCAGGCCGACCTCGGTGCCGCGCTCGGCGCCGCACCGGGCAGGGACTGGATCGTTCACGGCCTGGCCCTCGGCACCACCCACCCCGAAGAGGAAACCTCGTGATCGTCCACCCCGAGCTGCGCCGCGCCGCACGGCACGCACAGCGCCCCCTGCTCGCGGCCACCGCCCTGCAGGGCGCCGTCACCCTCGCCCACCTCGCGCAGGCCGTGCTGCTCGCGTTCGCCCTCGCCGACGTGGCCCGGGGCGACACGGACCGGCTCCCGCTGCTCCTCGGCGCGGTGCTCGGCGTCGTCGCCGCCCGTGCGGGGCTCGGCCAGTGGCAGCGGCGCATCGCCACCCGTGCCGGGGCGCAGGTCAGGGTACGTCTGCGGGACGAGCTCCTCACCCACCTCGGACGGCTCGGGCCCGCGCACCTGACCTCCGCGCGCGCCGGGGCGGTGCGCACCACCCTCGTCGACGGAGTGGAAGGCGTCGACGCCTATGTCTCCCGCTACCTGCCGCAGCTCCTCGTCACCCTCAGCGTGCCGCCCCTGCTGCTCGCCGCCCTGGCCGCCGTCGAACCGGCCGCCCTCCTCGGCCTCGTACCGGCCATGCTGCTCGGCCTGTTCGGCCCACGCGCCTGGGACCGCCTCCTCGCCAAGCGCGGCAAGGAACACTGGGACACCTACGAGCAACTGGGCGCCGACTACCTCGAAGCGCTGCAGGGCATGCCCGCACTGCGAGCCGCCGGCGCCGTCGGACGCACCCGAGAGCGGCTGGAGGAACGCTCGGCGGCGCTGCACCGGGCCACCGTCGCCAAACTCCGTGTGTCCCTGGTCGACACCGGACTCACCGACCTGGCCATCCAGGGCGGCACAGCGGCCGCCGCGCTGCTCGCCTGCTGGTCGGCCGTCACCGGATCCACCACGCCCACCGGCACCTACCTGATGCTGCTGCTGGCCTCCGAGTGCTTCAGGCCCGTACGCGACCTGTCCCGCGAATGGCACGCCGGGTACCTGGGAGTCTCGGCCGCGGACGGGCTCGCGGCGCTGCGCACCGCCGACCCCGCCGTCCCCGACACGGCGACGGAACGAGCGCACTGGCCGGACCCACCCCAAGTGCGCTTCGAACAGGTGGAGTTCAGCTACCACGGCGCCGAGGCACCCGCCCTGCGCGAGGTCACCTTCACCGCCGAGGCGGGGCGCACCACCGCCATCGTCGGCCCTTCCGGCGCCGGCAAGTCCACGCTGCTCGCCCTGCTCCTGCGCCACCGCGAGCCGCAGCGAGGCCGGATCACCATCGACGGCCGCGACGTCTCCGCGTACGCGCTCGACTCACTGCGACAGGGCATAGCCGTCGTCTCACAGGAGACCTACCTCTTCCACGCCACCATCGCCGACAACCTGCGCCTGGCCCGGCCGACGGCCACGGACGACGAACTCCTCGGCGCGGCACGGACCGCCGGCATCCACGACGAGATCGCGGCCCTCCCCGACGGCTACGCCACCGTGCTCGGCGAACGGGGCGCCACCCTGTCCGGCGGACAACGCCAGCGCCTCGCCCTCGCCCGCGCCCTGCTGGCCGACGCCCGGGTCCTCGTCCTCGACGAGGCCACGAGCGCGGTCGACGAACGCCGGGAGGCCCACATCGTCCGCGAACTGCTGGACGCAGCGGGCGACCGGACCGTCCTGCTGGTCGCCCACCGGCTCGCCGCCGTCCGGCACGCCGACCGCATCGTGGTGCTCGACGACGGACGCGTGGACGCCATAGGCGGACACGACGACCTCATCGACGCCGGGGGCGTCTACGCCGAACTCGTCGCAGCGGGCCACACCTACGAAGGAGGGCTCGCCGCATGAGCCGCACCACCGACGCCGACGCCGACGTGACGCCGGGCGGTACCACTGACCCTGACACCGGCGTGACGCCAGGCGGTACCACTGACCCTGACACCGGCGTGACGCAGGGTGGCACCACCGACGCACCCGTGCCCCCGCGGGGCTCACTGCGCGCCCTGTTGCCCGCCCTCGCAGGGCACCGCGTCATGATGGCCCGCACCTGTGCTGCCGCCCTCGTCGAACAGGGCTCTCTGGTGGCGCTGCTGACGCTGGCCGCGCACAGCGTGGGAACCGCCGTCATCGAGAACCGCGCCCCCTCGGCCGGCACGGTCACCACCCTGGTCGCCCTCGTCCTCGTACGCGCCCTGATGACCTGGCGCGAGATGGACCTCTCGCACGACCTGGCCTACCGGGTGCTGGCCGAGCTGCGCGTGCGGGTCTTCGACGGGCTCGCCCGCAGCGCGCCCGCCCGCGTGGCCGGCAGGCGCAGCGGGGACCTGGCCGCCACCGCGATGGCCGACGTGGAGGCGCTGGAGTTCTTCTACGCCCACACCACCGCCCAACTCCTGGCCTCGGGCGTGGTGTTCACCGGCGGGACCGCGGTGCTGGCCACCGTCGAGCCGTGGCTGCTCGCGGCGGTGCTGCCGGTCGCCGCCCTGCTCGCCGTGGCTCCCTTCGCCGACGCGCGCGGACGCGCCACGCGCGGGGCGCGAACCAGGGCGGCGACCGCGAAGCTCTCGGCCGACACCGTGGAGACCGTCGACGGGCTGCGGGAACTGCTCGCCTTCGGAGGGCTGGCCGAGCGCCGGCGCCGTCTCGCAGAGCAGGGCCGGCGGGTGGGTGAGGCGCAGCGGGCCGAGGCGACCTGGGAGGCCATGGCAGCTGCCGTCCGCGATCTGCTCATCGTGCTCGCGGTCCTCGGAGTGGTGGCCGCGGCCGCGCAGTCCGTGACCTCCGGGCGGCTGCACGGCGCGTGGGCACCGGCGGCGATGGCGCTGGCGTTGTCGGTGCTCGGGCCGGTCGCCGAGTCGGCCAGGGCCCTCAGCCAGGCCGTCGGTCTGCGCGCCGCCGCCGCCCGCGTCGGCGCGGCCGTGAAAGCCCCCTCTCTCGCCCCGCAACCCGCCTCACCCCACCCGCTCCCCTCGGGCCCGCTGGGCGTCCGCCTGCGGCAGGTGAGCTTCGACTACGGGGGACGGCCCGTGCTGGACGCGGTCGAGCTGACGGTTCCCGCGGGGCAGACCCTCGCCCTGGTCGGCGTCTCCGGGGCCGGCAAGTCGACCTGCGCCCACCTGCTGGCCCGCTTCTGGGACCCGTCCGAGGGAGCTGTCCACCTGCTGCCCCGCGACGGCGACCCCATCGACCTCCGCGACGTGGCGGACGCCGAACTGCGCCGTGCCGTCGCCGTCGTGGGTCAGGACACCCCCCTCTTCCATGGCACTCTCACCGAGAACCTGCGCCTCGCCGCACCGGACGCGGACGACGACCTCCTGGCCGAAACCGCCCGGCTGTGCGGCGTCGACGAGATCGCCCCCATGGACTCCCTCGTCGGGGAGCGTGGTTCCACTCTCTCCGGCGGCCAGCGCGCCCGTATCGCCCTCGCCCGCGCCCTGCTCGCACAGCCCAGGCTCCTCGTGCTGGACGAGACCACCGCCCATCTCGACAACGGCGGCGACGCCCGGCTCGCCGCCGTGCTGGCCCAGGGCGACCGCACGACCATCGTCATCGCACACCGCCCCGCGACCATCCGCCGCGCGGACCGTATCGCCGTGCTGGAATCCGGCCGCATCGCGGAGGAGGGCACCTGGGCCGATCTGACCGCCCGCCCCGGCGGCGCGCTCAACCGCGTCCTGACCCTCACGCCACCCTGAAACTCCTTGTCGGCATGGGGGGTTCTCTTGACGTGTCCGCCGACGGGCGTGTGCTCGTGGAGGCGCGGCGGCTGCGTACGATCGTCTTCAGCTCGTGCTGTCGCGGGCTCGCCGGGCTGTGGTCTCCCGGCCAGGCTCCGACGGTCTCTCCGGCTCTTCTCCGGTGTCCGGGCTGGTCCGGCAGCCGGAGCAGACGCCGGTGAGTTCGACGGTGTGCTCCACCGCGGCGAACCCGGTGTCGGCGCTGACGCGGTCGGCCCACTCCTCGACGGCCTGGGAGTCCACTGCCCGGCTGTGGCCGCAACTGCGGCAGATCAGGTAGTGGCGGTGCCCGTCGGCCGCCCGCGGCCGGAACAAGCGTCCTCCGGCGCTCGCTTGGAGGACATCCACGCTCCCCGCGGCCTCCAGGTCCCGCAGCGCGCGGTACACGGTCGTCAGCCCGATGGGCGTGCCGTCATCGACGATGAGTGTGTGCAGGTCCTGCGCGGACACGAAGTCATGGCACTTCGCGAGGGCTTCGACAACGGCCGAGCGCTGCCAGGTCGCCCGCTGCCGGGCTGTCGGCTGGTTCACATCGATTCCCCCAGCGTTGTGCCGCATGGCCGATGACGTCCTCTCCGACCGGCCGGTCAGCCCTTGAGCGCGACCAGGACGTGGCTGTCGCCGAACTGCCAGACCGGGGTGATGTGGCGGAAGCCCGCTAGCCCCAGGAGGTCGACGTGGCGGGCGAGTGTCAGGTCGTTGTCGGTTCCGTGGTGGGCGAGCGCGGCCTGCCGCTTCTCGCGTTCGGCGAACAGGTCGGTCAGTTCCGGATCCTGGGCGGCCGCACTCCACCAGGCGGCCCAGTTCTCGTGGTCGTGTGTGCGTGACCGTTCGGCTCGTCGTCGCCCCACATGGGCGGTGAGCTCCGAGCAACGTCGGTCGTCGGGGGCGAAGTGGTCGCCGTTGACGAGGACGCCCCCCGGCCGCAGCAGGCTCTCCAGCCGACGGTAGGTCCGCCGCAGGGTCCGCTCCGGCAGGTAGTGGAGGGCCGTTGTCGAGACGACCGCGTCCAGGGGGCGGTCCAGGCCGAGGGTGTCGGTCCATCCGCCGTCCCCGATCACGGCGTCCACATAACGGGCCGCGTCCGCGTGATGAGCCCGGCCGAGCTCCAGGAGGACCGGGTCCATGTCCACGGCGACGATCTCCGCGTCCGGCAGCCGCTGGGTGAGCCTGGAAGCCAGCGATCCCGGGCCGCAGCCGAGGTCGAGGACCAACGGTCGGTCCTGGTGGGCGACGACGTGTTCGACGACGTCGGCGATGACCGTGAACCGCTCCTCGCGGGCGATGGCGTAGTGCTGCTGCTGCAGCTCCCAGCGCTCCACCCACCGCTTGGCCGTCCCCATGCTTACGCCCATGCCTCGCGTCGCCTCTTCCGTCTCTCCATACCGGGTAGGCTCAGAACCTACCCGCTATTGGAAACGGTTTCCATTCGCTTGGCCTATTCCAGGGCCGCCAGCACGGCCAGGAGGCGGTCGATCTCCTGCGCGGTGTTGTAGACGTGGAGGCTGATCCGTACCGAGCCGTCCCGCTTGTCCGTCCCCGCCTGGCACAGGTTGTCCGCCCGCACCATGAAGCCGTGGCTGTACAGGATGAACCCCAGGTCGTCCGACGGGATCTCGCGGTGCCGGAAGGTGACGATGCCGAGGCGCCGCTGCACGGCCGAGTCGGCGCGCAGGCTGGTCTGGCAGCCCAGGACCTCGTAAGGGTCCAGACGGCGGAGTCCCTCGGTGAGCCGGGCGCCCAGGGCGGTCGTCCAGCGCGCGATCCGCTCGGTGCCCGCCGCGTCCAGCCAGTCGAGCGCGGCCTCCAGGGAGGCGATGCCCACGGTGTTCGGGGTGCCGTTCCAGCCGCCGGGCCGGAACTCCCCACCGCGTCCGGGTGCGTTGCGGGCCCAGACCGCGCCGGAGCCGGGCAGGGCCAACGCCTTGTGTCCGGAGAAGACGACGAAGTCCACGTCGAGCCGGTGCACGGACACCGGGAGATGGCCGACGCTCTGGGCGGCGTCGAGACAGATCGGCACGTCCGGTCCGACGGCCTCGCGGATACGGTGCACGTTCATGTCGCCGCCGTAGACGTGGTGGACGTGTGTGGCGGCGACGAAGCGGGTGCGCGGGCCGACGACCCGGGCCAGCGCCCGGTGGTCGTAGTCGCCGGACGACTGCTGGTAGGGCAGCTCCCGCAGGTGCACGGTGACGCCCTGCTCCGCCAGCAGCCGCCGGGTCTCCAGCCAGGGTTCCAGGTTCGCCCGGTGGTCGGCGAAGGGGGCGAGGATCTCGTCGCCGTCCGAGAGATGGCCGGGGAGCCAGTCGCGGGCGATGCTCCGGAGTCCTTCGGTGGTGCCGCTGGTGAAGTGGACGCCCGAGCGCTCCGGTTCGGGATCGTCCAGGAACTCCTTGACGCGCCGCCGTGTCCGTTCCACCAGTGCCGTCGTGTGGTTGGCCCACGGGTAACTGCCCCGCCCGGCGTTGGCGTTCGTCGTCGTCAGATACGTCTGTACGGCGTCGAGTACGGCGCGTGGCTTCTGTGAGGTGGCGGCGCTGTCCAGGTAGGTCACGTCCGGGTGCGCGGTGAGGATGGGGAACTGCGCCCGCAACTCCCGCTGCCAGTCGGCCAGTTCCATCAGATCGGGGTCGGTCATGGGGTCAGTCCCTCACCAGCGGGGCGCCGGCGTCACGCCACGCGACGATCCCACCGGACAGACTGCGCACGTCGGGATGGCCCATGCGGGTCAGCAGCGCGGCATAACGAGCCGACTTCTCGCCGACCGGACAGGCCAGCAGCACCGGCTGCCGTTTGCTGAACGGCAGGCCGCCCCGCACGAGTTCGTCGAACAGCTCGTCGACGATATTGACCGAGCCGTCGATGTGCAGCGCGGCGTACGCGTGGGGACCGCGCAGGTCGACCACGAGAGGCCGCGGCTGGCCGTCCTCGATCCACCGCCGTGCCTCCGCCGTGTCGACGACCGTGGCCTCCGCTCGTACCTCGGCGTCGGAGAGGGCCGCCGCAGAGTTCTTCCGGGGCGGCCGGCCCAGAAGCTCGGGCCGGCGCTGCCGTACGTAACTGAGGTAGCTCTCGGCACGGTCGCAGACGATGAAGACCGCCGTTCGCCGCTCCGCCGTCCCCGCTCGTGCCAGGTCCATGTCCACCGTACGGAGATGGCGTACGGCGCCGTGATAGGCGGCGCCGCCCGTGGGGCCGGCCAGCAGGCCGCAGCGACGGATCAGTGTCAGCATCCCGTCGATGGCCTCGTCGGCGGTCACCGACTCGATGGTGTCGTAGGTCGCCGGGTCGAACAGGCCCACCTGGTGCACCTCGTCGATGGTGCGGATGCCGGGGATGAAGTCCGACTTGTGGGCGACCAGCCCCACCACCCGTACCCCGGAGTCCTGTTCGCGCAGCGCCCGGACGACCCCGGTGGAGGAGCCGGCCGTGCCCACGCAGGCGATGAACCAGTCCGGAGCCCGCCCGTCGAGGTCCTTGACGATCTCCGGCCCGGTGCCCGTCGCATGGGCCTCGGTGTTGAGTGGGTTGAAGTACTGGTCGGTGTGCAGATACGCGCCCCCGTCCTCGGCGAGCGCCTGGTGGAAGCGGGTCAACGGGTCGTCCGTGGCGGTCGGGTCGAGGCACTCGCTCTGCCCCGGCAGCTCCTCGATCTCCGCACCCAGCAGCAGGAGAAGCTCCTTGATCTCCGGGACCCGCATCCGGTTGGTGACGCTCTTGAAGCGCAGCCCGTGCATCCCCGCGAGCAGGGCGAGCGCCTTCGCCGTGTTGCCGCTCGACAGCTCCACGACCGTCGCGCCGCGCTCGGCCGCCGAGGCGAGACCGGGGCGGGCCATGTTCCACGCGGCCCGGTCCTTGACCGAGCCGAAGGGGTTGAGCATCTCCAGCTTCGCGTACAGGTCGATGTGGCGCAGGCCGTGCACGGCCGGATCGATGCGCACCAGCGGCGTGTTGCCGATGGCGTCCGTGATGCTGTCGTACCTCATGAAGCCGGTCCCCCTCGCGTGATCGGCCAGTACTCCTCGTCCAGGCACCAGTGCCAGGAGTCCCCGTCCCCTGTGACGGCGACCGTGCGGGCGACCGGCTGCCGCTGCGCACGGTGGGCGTGGAAGTCCATCGCGTATCCGGCCGTGTTGGCGAAGGCCAACAGATCGCCGGGACGCGGCATCCGGGGCAGGAAGACTTTGCGGCGCGTGATCAGATCGGCCTCCAGACACAGATTTCCGGCCAGAAACACCCCCACCGGCTCGTCGTCGGCGTCCTGTCGCGCTCCGGGGCGGGGGAGGAGCACCGGGTCGACGAGCACACCGTGCTCCTCCAGGCTCACGTCACCGGCGTTCATACCGAGGCGCACCAAGAGGTCGTCCGAGTCGGCGCCGGCCCGACGTACGTCGAGCACCCGTGCCAGCGTCAGTCCGCACTGGTCGACGAGAGCCCGGCCCGGTTCGCACACGAGGTCGTAGAGGTGCTCCAGGAGCAGGGTGGCCAGCGGGCGGCCCGAGGTGGGGGCGGGGTGGGACAGCAACTCGTCGAGGTATCCGGGCCCCGCGGTGGGACGGTGGGCCGGGTAGAGCGCCTGCGCCCCGCGCAGTGTGCCGCCCTCGTTCCGCAGCCCGTAGCCGTGGCCGCGCCAGGTCAGCGCGGGACGGGTGCCGAGAACGGCCTCGGCCAGCTCGGTGGTGTAGCGCTCCCACTGACCGGCGTCGGCGACGTAACCGACTCCGAAACCGCCGCCGATGTCGATGACCCGCGGATCCATTCCCCGGGCGCGGCACTCGTCCATGACCGTGACGCAACTCTCCAGCGCGACGGCCTTCTCCGCGACCCCGGTGGTGTCCAGGTGGTAGGAGACCCCCGTCAACCGGACCGCGTCCCGGTACCGTTCGACCGCGTCGAGCAGGCGGTCCACCTCACGTACGGGCGAGCCGAAGCGGCTGCGCCGGAAGAGCACCCGCGTGCCCGAGGAGGCGGACGCGGAGGCTTCGAACGCGGACAGCCGCAGCAGCACGTCTGCCCGGGGCAGGTCGTATGCCCGTACCAGCCCGGCCAGTTGGTCGAGTTCGGCCGGGGAGTCGATGTTCACGCACGTGCCGGTGCGGGCGGCCAGCCACAGGAACTCGCGGTCCTTGGGGCCGGTGGCCATGATCCGGTCGGGGGTGAATCCGCACTCCAGGGCGTGTCGCAGCTCTCCCAGCGAGGCGACGTCGATGCCGACCGCGGCCGGGTCGGTCGCCGTCAGCCGCCGCGCCGGCGTGTACGCCTGGTTCGCCTTGTGCGCGAAGTACACCCTGCCGGTGAGGTGGTGCTTGCGGTAGACGTCGCGGAACCCCGCGACGTTCTCCACGATTCGGTCGGGCAGCAGCACATTGAGCGGTGAGCCGAGGGAGTCGGTGAGGGAGTGGAGGAAGGACGCGGCTTCCAGCAGCGAGTCGAGCGGTGGCTCCAGCCGCGGCTGCAGATACAAGGGCGCACGCACGGCAGGCCCCCTTTCCGTGCACGGGCGGCTGCAGCCCCCGGCGGTCGAGCGACACCGTCGAGCGCCGGCAGCCACTCAGACAACCGTTCGGGGATCATCATTTCCCCCTGTATGCGCCTTTAAGCTCTTGAAGGAGTCCCGGGTTTGACCGCGCGTGCGGTTTCTGTGCCGTCCCTGAGGACCTCCGCCAGATCGCCGGCGGACTCGGGCGTCAGGCGGTAGAACCCCTGGAGGCTGACCGCGCGCTGCAGGCGTCCGTCCACCACGTATCTCAGGCCACGGGTTTGTCCTCGGCGATTGCGCCAGGTCAGGTGTTCCAGGAGGGCGCCGGGTACCGGCACGTCGAAGCGCACGGGCGTGGCGTCCACGTGCACCGCCTCGGCGCCGCAGCCGTCGGCGCCGAGCGCCGACCAGTCGCTGTGCCCGGGGAAGGCCGGGTCCTGCCAGGTCGCGGGGGCGGTGCCGCAGCAGTCGCTCCGCTCCTTGTCGATCAGGCGCATCCGGCTCACCAGCAACACCTCGCCCCGGTTCACGTGCAGTGCGTACACCTCGTCCCCGGCACGGGCACCCGACCAGGCCGGCAGAGAGGAATGGACGCCGCTGAAGGCGACCGTCGGCCGCTCGCCCACGCGCCCTGCCTTGCGCAGGGCACGGCACGTGTCATGGGTCCACAGGATGGTGAAGGCATCAGGCATGCCGAGATCCTACGAACGAGTACTGACAACCCCGTCGGGGGCGCGGAGCCGCCCGCACCCCCGACGCACGATCAAGGAGAGGAGACCTTCAGGTCACGAAGCCGTCCGGTGTTGTCGAACGACCCGAAGCCCACCCTGCCGGAGGTGAGGGTGGTGTCGACGGCGGTCATCAGCGGCCGTTTCGAGCCGTCGACATGGACCGCGATCTCGCCCGTGCTCGCGCAGCGCACCATCCGCACCTTGTGCCAGGCGGTGTCGGTGACGGCCGGCGGAGCGCCCGTAGTCCCGTTCCACTGGTCGTCGATCCGCACCCGGTCGGCGTCGTCGACGACGAAGATGCCGTTGTGCGGGTAGATCGTGTTGTCCTGGGACAGGTGGACGTAGGAGAACCTCGTGTCCGACTGGTGGTCGAAGACGATGATCACGTCCCGGTTGGTGATCTCGACGGGGGTGTCGATGCGCACCTCGGCGTCGATCCGTACGTCGCCGTGCTCCGGGCCCGCCGTCAGCACGGCGTACTCGAAGGGACGGCGCGGGCCGGGCCGCTGGACCCCGGCCTCGGCGAGGACGGCCTCGCGGCCCGGGAACCGCCACTTGGACGGTGTGACGGGAGCCCAGTTCCGGCCGGCCATGACGTGGGTGAGCCGGGAGCCGTCGGTGTCGCACGCGGCGAACGTCCGGGTGCCGGTGACCTTCCAGATCTTCCCGTTGGCCTTCGACAGCAGATACAGCTCGCCGTCCGCGTCCCGCCCGAAGTGCAGGTCCACCCGGGCGTTCCCGGCCAGGTCCCGCAGGGTGACGCGCTTGCCGCTCGCGTCGTACAGCATCAGGTCGTACAGCCGGGCCAGTTCCCTGCCGCCGCGCCGCATGTCCTTGGTGTCGGCGAACAGCAGACGCCCGTCGACGATGTCCCCGAAGACGTACTTGCCGCGTAGTTCGGGCAGGTCACGGCCGCGGTAGACGAAGCCGCCGACAACGGCACGGCCGACGTCGGAGGTGCAGTTCCAGCCGGCGGGCGGGTCGTGGTCGTAGGCGGCGACCGGGTAGGTGTAGCCGTACTTCTCGTCGTCCTCGGGGAGGGGGAGGATCTGGTCGCACGGGTCGGTGGCCTTCTGGTCGAAGACGAACGGGCCTTCGCGCTCACTCCAGCCGAAGTTGTCGCCCGCGCGCACCTCGTAGACCGACTCGACGGCGTGCTGGCCGATGTTGCCGACGTACATGCGGTGGCGTCCCGCCGGGTCCCAGCTGAAGCGGTGCGGGTCGCGCAGGCCGTACGCGTAGATCTCGCCGAGCGCGCCGGGCGTGCCCGTGAACGGGTTGCCCGCCGGGATCCCGTACTTACCGTTGGCGCTGTTCGTGCCACGCGGGTCGATGCGCAGGATCTTGCCGTGCGGCAGGGAGAGGTCCTGCGGCTCGCTGTTCCTGACGCCCTGGCCGCCGTCGCCGACGGCGAGGTAGAGCAGTCCGCGGTCGCGGTCCTGGGGCCGGGCCGTCGGGTTGAAGTCGATCTGCTGGATGCCGTGGATCGTGCCCGCGAAGCCGATGCGGAGGATTTCGCGGCGGGTGCCCCGGAAGGTGTCGGCCGAGGGATCGTCGGCGGTCCATTCGGTGACGATGCCGTGGTAGGTGGTGGCCGCCTGCTGCCGGTAGTCGGGTACGGCGGTGGTGGCGGAGGCCAGTTCGGTGTGCACGGTGTAGAAGCGGCCGTTGCGCTGGAAGCCGGGGTCGAAGGTGACGAACCCGAAGCCCTGGCCCAGGCCCCGGCTGGCGAAGAACGCGGGGGAGAAGGTGGCGGCGATGTCGAGGTAGACCTGGGGGCTGCCGCCGTCCTTGACCAGGTAGAGCCTGCCGTTGAGGTCGGGCACGGCCTTGCGGCCGGAGCGGTCGGGCAGTTCGCTGAGGTAGTTGATGCGGGCGTGCCGCATCAGCCGGGGATCGGTGACCGGGCCGGGCGGTGGATCGGTCTTCGGGAAGGCGGCGTACTCCTCGACGGTCAGCCCGATCCCGGAGGGGGCGGGCCGCTCGGGGATGGGGTCGGTGAGGGGCCCGGAGGCCGTTTTCGCGAGCGCCGTGCCGGGGAGGGCGACGAGGGCCGACAGTAACAGCGCGAGGACGACCAGGGGGATCAGCGAGCGGGCGCGGGGTCTGGCCCCGGGAGATGCGGCCATGTGAGGGTCACTCCTTTGTCGACGTGGGTCGTCAGCGGGGGGCCACCAGTCGGTACTGGGCCCGTATCCGGTCGCCGCTCACCGCGCTGTCCAGGAACATCAGGCTGTCCATGCGGCAGTCGCAGGGATTGCGTTCGGCGGTGTGCTGCGGGAAGCTGCCGCCGATCTTGATGCCCCGGGGGTCGGTGGGCGAGGCGCGGTGCGGACCCGGCCCCGAGAGGTTCCAGGGATCGCCGGGAACGGTGTAGAAGCCGTCCAGCCGCTGCCCGTTGCGGTACAGCGCCATCGCTCCCGTGCCGAAGTCGAAGGTGGCGGCGAGGAAGACCCACTCATCGACCGGCAGCAGGGTCCGCCAGTCCCGCGAGGCGGCGAAGGTCTGCGAACCCGACCCGTCCAGGCGCCGGCCGAGGGCGACCAGCCGCAGTTCGCCGTTCACCTCGATGATCTCCAACAGGCCCCGCACGGCGTGGCCGTCGGAGTCCCCGGACAGCACCCCGGCCAGGCCCACGGCGCCGTAACGGTCTTCCGGGGCGGCCGTGTTGCTGTTGAGAGCCGGGTTCGGGCCGGTCATCTTGAACCAGCCCATCACGGTCATCGACTCGACCGCGTTGAACGCCCTGAGCGTCGGAACGCCGGAAGGCCCGTACACGCCTGCCTTCCAGTCGTCGTTGCCCTTCACGTCCGGCGTGACCTGCCGCACCTGGAGCGAGGTCCGGCTGCCCCGGTGCGCTCCGTCCTCCGTGCGCATGCGTGCCCCGCCGCCGACCAGGTCGATGTCGGTACGGGAGAAGCCCAGGTCACGCTCCCGCGCCGGGTTGCCGCGTACCGGGTGCTCGAAGTCGTAGTACGCCGCCAGGTGGGGACGCAGGGCGGGGTGTGCGGCTCCGGGACGGCCCCCGGCTCCGGCTTCGCCGGACGCGGCTGCCAGGCCGGTGGGAGTGGTGGCTTCGCCGGGTGCCGCTGCCAGGCCGGTGACAGTGGTCAGCGTGGTCAGGGTCGTCAGGAGGGCGGCGAAGGCCGCGACCGTGTGCCGTCTGCGTCGCATGAACATTCCACTCGCTCCTTTGCGAGGTGTGTCATGAGCGGATCCGGGTCATCGGCGTGCGGGACGGCCTCCCAGATAGAGCTCGCCGAGCTGGGGGTCGGCCAGCAACTCCCGTGCGGGGCCCGCGACATGGACACGGCCGAGGTCGAGGACGCAGCCGGTGTCGGCGGCCTCCAGAGCGCGCCGCGCGTTCTGTTCGACCAGCAGGACGGCGGTTCCCGCGTCCCGCATCCGCACGATCTGCTCGAAGACCACACCGGTCGTCTTGGGGTCGAGGCCCATCGACGGCTCGTCGAGGAGGACCACCCGGGGTTTGACCATCAGCGAACGCGCGAACTCCACCTGCTTCTGCTGGCCGCCGGACAGCAGCCCGGCCAGGCTCGTCCACCGTTGCCCCACGACCGGGAAGAGGGTCCGAACGAAGTCGACCCGCTCGGCGACGAGGGCCTTGTCCCGCAGGGTGTAGCCGCCGAGCAGGACGTTCTCGGCGACCGTCATCTCCCTGAACACGCTGTGTCCTTGGAGGACATGGGCGACCCCGGCGGCCAGCAGCCGCTGCGGTCCGTGGCCGGTGACGTCCTCGCCGTCGACGAGGATCCGGCCCGAGCGGGGGGCCAGCAGTCCGCTGGCGACCTTCAGGACGGTGGACTTGCCCGCGCCGTTGGGTCCGACCAGGCAGACGATCGCTCCGGCGGGCACCCGGACCGTCAGCCCGCGCAGGACCAGCGCCGCCCGGCCGTATCCGGCGCGGATGTCGTCGAGTTCGAGGAGGAACGCGGAGTCGGGTCGAGAGGGGGATTCAGACACCAAGGTATGCCCCGAGGACTCGTTCGTCGGACTGGATCACCGAGGGTGGGCCCTGTGCGATCGGCCGACCGCGGTCGAACACGACGACGTGGTCACTGAGGCTCATGACCATGTCCATGTTGTGCTCGACGATCAGGAACGTCCGCCCCTCGGCGTTGAGTTCGCGTACCAGGTCGCAGATGCGGTCGATGAGCGACGGGTTGACCCCGCCCGCGGGCTCGTCCAGCAGGATCAGCTCGGGCTCGCTCATCAGCACGCCGGCGAGTTCCAGCAACTTCTGCTGCCCCCAGGACAGCCGGCGGGCCTCCGCCCGCTCCAGATGGTCGATGCCCATACGGTTCAGCCAGCCCCGGGCTCGCTCGGTCTCCGCCCGCCCGTCCGAACGGGCGAGCTGCCCGGCCAGACCGCGCGGCCGGACGGCGGCGAGGAGGTTGTCCAGCACGGTCATCCGCGGGAAGACGCGGCAGAGTTGGAAGGAGCGCCCGATGCCGGCGCGGGCGATCCGGTGCGGGGGCCGTCCGGTGAGGTCGCGCCCGCGGTAGGTGACGCGGCCGGCGTCCGGGCGGATCATCCCGGTGACACAGTTGAAGAAGGTCGTCTTTCCCGAACCGTTGGGCCCGATCAGGGCGTTGACCTTGCCGTGGTGGAAGGTCACGGTGGCGGAGTCGAGCGCGGTGACTCCACCGAAGGTCCTGGTGAGCCCGGTGGTCGCGAGACTCGGCTCGGGCTCGCTCTCAGGTGCTGCTTCGCTCACTGCTCACCTCCGTCGTGTCGTGCTCCTCGCGCCGCTCCCGCAGTTCCGCCGCGGTGACTTCCCGTATGGAGGTGTCGCCGGTCCCGTGGAACCGGCCGAGCAGGGCGCCGGCGGCCGGGATGACCCCGTCCGGCATGAACGTCACGACGACGCCGAGGAGCAGCCCCGCCACGACCAGGTGCAAAGGTGTGTCCCCGAACTCGACCTTGGAGTACTCCAGGGCGTATCCGACGATCAACGCTCCCAGCAGCGGCCCGTACAACTGGCGTACGCCACCGAGCAGCGCCATCAGCACCATGTACGCCCCGCTGAGGATGGAGAACTGGAAGACCGGGTCGAGGTCGCCGAACCACAGGGCGTACAACCCGCCGGCCAGCGCGGTGAAGGCGGCGGAGACGACGAAGACCACCAGCTTGTACGTGAAGGTGGGGGTGCCGAGTGCCTGGGCCTTGTCCTCGTCCTCGCGGATCGCCTTCAGCCCCATGCCGAACCGTGAACGGTCGACGACCCACCACACCAGCAGGGCCAGCGCGAGCAGGGCCAGGAAGAGGAAGTAGAAGGTCCGGTGGTGCTCGGCACGCAACATGCCGGGGAAGGGCCGCGGTACGACCAGCCCCCGGGAGCCGCCGGTGAGGGAGGCCCAGCTCTGGAAGACCAGCAGCAGGATGAGGACGAGGGCGATGGAGACGATGACGAAGGAGGCGCCGCGTACCCGCAGGGCGGCGTAGCCGACCGGCACGGCGAGCGCCGCCACCATCGCCGCCGCGACGAAGAGCGCGGCGAAGGGCGGGAGTTCGCCCTTGGCGACCAGCAGTCCGGCCCCGTAGGCCCCGAGTCCGGCGAACGCCCCGTGTCCGAGGGAGATGTAGCCCGTGAAGCCGCCGACGAAGTTCCAGGAGGTGGAGAGGACCGCGTAGTTGAGGATGGCGATGCCCACGGTGATCTCGTAGGGGCTCGGGGCCATGGACGGGAAGGTGAGCGCCACGGCCGCCACCACCAGCAGGGCGCCGAGATGGACGAACCTGAGGTCAGAACCTCTGCGCAAGCCGCCCCCCGAAGAATCCCTGTGGCCTGACGGCCAGCGTGGCGAAGAGCGCGACGTAGAAGACGGTCTGCGCCCAGGTGGTGGAGAGTTCCAGTTGCAGCAGGCTCTGCAGGATGCCCAGCGCCATGGCGGCGATGGCGGCGCCCGGCACACTGCCGAGTCCGCCGACGACGATGATGGCCATCAGCGGGCCGATCCAGTGCCAGTGCAGCGAGGGGTAGATGGTGGTGTCGAGGGCGAGCGCCGTGCCGCCGACGGCCGCCGTGGCGAGGCCGAGACCGAACCCGTATCCGGCGATCCGGTCCGTGTCGATGCCGAGCAGCCGGGCGGCGTCGCGGTGCTGGATGGTGGCGCGCAGCGCCTGCCCGAACCTGCTGTGTTTCATGAGGACGTAGAGGCCGAGCAGGGCGAGTGCGGCCAGACCGAAGGCGATCAGCTTGACCACCGCGATCCGGGCCCCGAAGAACTCGATGCTCGCGGAGCTGTAACCGAGCCGGATACGGCGCTGGGTGCCGCTGAACGCGTACCCGAGCAGCCCCTCGATGACCAGCGCCACCGAGAAGGTGAGCAGCACCGACATCATCGTGAGCGTCGCCGGACGGAGCCGGGTCAGGAGCAGCCGTTGCATGGCGACGCCCGCGGCGAAGAACAGGGGCACGGTGACGATCAGGGTGAGGAGAGGGTCGACACCGGTCTCCCGGTGCGCGAACCAGGCGAGGTAGGCGGCGAGGATCAGGAACGCGGAGTGGGCGATCATCACGACGCGCATCACGCCGAAGTAGAGGGTGAGGCCCGCCGCCAGGAGGGCGTACAGCCCACCCAGCAGCACGCCGAGGACGACGCTCTGGAAGACGAGGCTCGCGGAGGGCATGCCGGCCTCACCACTTCGGCTTCGGATAGATCAGGTCGGCTTCCTTCTCCGTGTCGGGGAGCACGATCTGGATCTCACCGCCGACCCACTGCTGGATCATGTGCGCGCTCTGCGGACGGCCCTTGTCGTCCCACTTCAGCGGCCCCACGACGGTCTCGACCTGGTTGCCACGCAGCCACTTCACCAGCTCGCTCTGGCAGTCCGGGTCCTGGGACGCGCACTGGGCGGCCTCCACGGCTGCGGCGACCACCTGACCGGTGGTGTAGGCGTTGGCCTCGTCCTCCTCGGGCGCCTTGCCGAACTGCTCGGTGTACTTCTCGACGAACTCCTTGTTGCTCGGGTAGTCGGCCTTCTGGGTGTAGCCGGTGGGCGCGAGGATGCCCTCGGTCTTGTCGCCGACGGCCTTCGCGAACTCCGGTTCGGTCGGCGCGGTGGAGAAGGCGGCCAGCTTCGGCTGGTAGTCGAGCTGCTGGAGGGCGACGATCAGGTTGACGCCGTCCTGGTACTGGGTGCCGCCCACCACCATGTCGGCCTTCGAGTCGGCGATCTTGGCGGCGATGTTGCCGAAGTCGGTGGTGTTGGGCGGGTAGACCTCGTCGGCGACGGTCCTGACGCCGCCCTTCTCCAGTTTCTCCTTCAGCCCGTAGGCGGTCCCCTGGGCGAAGGGGTCGTCCATGGCGGCGTACGCGACCGTCTTCGGGCGCTCGCTCTCAGGCATGGCCAAAATGTGGTCGGCCAGGTGGTCGTAGTGGTCGTTCGCGACGGCCGGTGCCGCGTAGAAGAGGTTCTTGAAGCCCTGCTGGAACACCTCCGGGGCCGCACCCGCCGGTTCGACGAAGAGCATCCCGTATTCCTCGGCCACCCGCGCGGACGGGACGACGAGCCGGGTGGAGAACGGCCCGAAGAGCAGGTCGACCTCGTCCCTGCCGATCAGCTGCTCGTAGTCGGAGACGACGCGGTCGGCGTTGGACTGGTCGTCGAGGATCTTCAACTCGACCTTGCGGCCCAGCAGTCCGCCCTTGTCGTTGACGATCTTCGCCCAGGCCTTGTAGCCCCGTTCGACGCCCTTGCCGGGTTCGGAGAAGTCGCCGGTGAGCGGTAAGGAGACACCGATCACGATGGGGTCGTCGGCCGAATCCGGGGAACCGGGGCCCGAGCCGCAGGAACTGGCGGCGAGCACCAGGGCGAGCGTGCCGACGGCGACCCCTACTTGTCTGCGGTGCTTTCCGGTCATCGCGTGACACCCCTCGTGACTTCCGTGTGGTGGCGATCGGGCCCGCGGTAGACGTAGCGCGAGGCGTCGGCGGACGGGGGAACGGCGCGCGGCTGCTCCGACAGGGTGCGCGGCTGCTCCGACACGGTGCGCGGCGTCTCCGCCAGGGCGCGTACGAGAGCGTGGTCGGGGGAGAGCGCGCAGGCGGGGTCGGTGCGGGCGGCGTCACCGGTGAGGGCGTGGGCCTGACAGCGGCAGCCACCGAAGTCGATCTCGCGGCGGGGACAGCCACCACAGGGCCCGCTCATCCACTCGGTGCCGCGGTAGCGGTCGAAGGCCGGGGAACTGTTCCAGATCCACTCCAGGGACCGGTCGCGTACGTTCGGTACGTCCGGGCCCAGCAGCTCCCCGGACGCGGGGCACGGCAGGACGGCGCCGTCCGGGGCGACGGTCAGTGACACCGCTCCCCAGCCGCCCATGCACGGCTTCGGCACACCGTCGAAGTAGTCCGGCACCACCCACACCAGCTCGGTGCTGCCCGCCAGTTGCTCCCGTCGGCGCTCGACCGTCTCCCGGGCGCGGGACAGCTGGTCACGGGTGGGCAGCAGCGCAGTGCGGTTGCGCAGGGCCCACCCGTGGAACTGGACGTTGGCCAGTTCGATCCGCTCGGCACCCCAGGCCACACCCAGGTCCACGACGGCGTCGACGGCGTCGAGGTTGTCGCGGTGCAGGACGACGTTGAGGCCCAGCGGCAGGCCGGCGTCGCGCACGAGAGCGGCGGCCTGTTCCTTCGCCTCGAACGACCGGTGACCGGCGATCCGGTCGGATGCCACCGGATCCGCGTGCTGCACCGACAGTTGGACGCTGCGCAGCCCGGCGGACACGAGCGCGGACATCCTCGCCGCGCTCAACCCGACGCCGCTGGTGACCAGTTGGGTGTAGATCCCGGCCCCCTCGGCGGCGGCGACAACAGCCGTGAGATCGCGGCGGAGCAGTGGCTCGCCACCGGAGAGATGGGTGTGCACGACGCCGAGGTCCGCCGCCTGCCGGAACACGTCGTCCCATTCCTCTGTGGAGAGTTCGCGTGAACGGCGCGCGAGCTCCAGGGGGTTGGAGCAGTAGGGGCAGTGCAGCGGGCAGGCGTGGGTGAGTTCGGCCAGCAGGGCCCAGGGGGCCGGCGGAGCCGAGCCCGGCGGCGGACTGGTCATCGTAACCAGCCCTCCTCGCGAACGCGGTCGAGGAACCGGGGGACTTCGGCCGCCACGGGGGCGCCCGGGAAACGTGCCGCCAACTCCTCGACGATCTCGTCCACATGCCGTTGCCCGTCGCACAGCCGCAGGACATCCGCGGCCCGTCCACCGAGGACCACCACACGTTCCGGCAGGACCAACAGGTCCGCCCGGCGCACCCGGTCGTGGCGGAGCACGACCGAGCGCGCCAGGGCCGGCCGCCATCCGGTCACGGTCGCGGTCACTGCCGCTCCTTCCGGTCGCCGTGGTCGATCGCGTCGAGCAGCGACCACAACGCGTCACACTTGAAGGCGAGGGCTGTCACGGCACGCTCCTGGTCGGCCTCGGTACGGGCCCAGTCCAGGACGAGGCCCAGCGCCTCGCCGCTGTCCTGGCGGCCCTGGGTCTCGCGGGATCGGAAATAGTCGAGACCGTCGGCGTCGATCCACCGGTAGTGACGCTCGAACGCGGCGATGCGCGTGCGCATGATGTCCGGCGCGGACAGCTCGGTGAGGGACGCCGCGACGGCCTCCAGCGGGGAGCGCAGCCGGCAGAAGTTGACGTATCCGTCCACCGCCAGCCGTACCCCGGGCAGTACTCCCTCGCCGGACAGCAGCTCGGACCGGTCGAGCCCCGCCGCCTCGCCCAGCCTCAGCCACCGCTCGATGCCGCCCTCTCCCTCCGCCCGGCCGTCGTGCTCCTCGATCCGCCGCAGCCACATGCGGCGGAGCCGCGGGGTGTCCAGCTTGGCCAGGACCAGGGCGTCCTTGACGGGGATGTGCCGCTGGTAGTGGAACCGGTTGAGGATCCAGCGGCGCAGCTCCTCAGGGGTCAACTCGCCCTGGTGCATACGTACGTTGAAGGGATGGCGGTCGTGGTAGTGGTCCCGGGCCACGGCTCTCAGCCGTTGCTCGAAGGCCGTCGCGGTACCCGTGCCGTTGGCTGCGCTCACAGTCGGATCACCATTCCGTCTCCGGCCACCTCGATGCCCCGGTCGGCCAGCCGCTTGTGCTGCGGCGCGCTCGGATCGACGAGGGGATTCGTGTTGTTCAGATGGGTGTAGAGACAGCGGGCGCGGAGCGGAGCCAGGCGCTCCGCGGTGCCGCCCGGCCCGTCGATCGGGAGGTGCCCCATACCGGTCGCGGTGCGGGTGGAGATGCCCGTGCGCCGGGGTTCCTCGTCGTCCCAGAAGGTGCCGTCGACGATCACACAGTCGGCTTCGGCGACAGCGGACCGCAGGGCGTCCGGCCAGGCGGCCAGTGCGGGCGCGTAGACGGCCTTCGCTCCGGTCGCGCGGTCGGTGAGGAGCAGCGCCACGACCCAGTCCTCGCCTCCCGGACCGGACAGGTCCCTCGCATAGCGGGGGCGTTTGCCGGAGACGGGGATCGCGCTGATCGTGACAGATGAGTCCTCGGTGAGCGGTTCGGGTCGCTCCTGGGGCAGTTCGCGCCAGGCGAGCGGGGTGTACGGACCGATGACGGCCTCCAGACGCAGCCCGGTGAGCAGTGCCTCGCGTACGGGACCGGTGGCGAGCAACTCCAGTCCGCCGGCACCGGCTTCGCGTAAGCGGGCGATGCCGAGCGTGTGGTCGAGTTCCGCGTCGGTGAGGACCAGCCCGGCGATGGGGGTCCGCCGCGAAACGGGCTGGGAGCCGGAAGCGACGGGGACGGGGCCGGGAGCGGGAGGGATTGCGGAGACAGAGACGGGAGGGATTGCGGAGACGGGGCCGGGACGGAGTTCGGGGCAGTCCTCGATCTGGTCGCCGATGTCCGGTGTGGCGTTGATGAGGAACCAGCGGTCCTCGCAGGCCTGTACGGCGAGTGAGGCGTGGCGGCGGCGCCAGGTGGGGTGGGCGCGTGCCCCGGAGCAGCCGGGGCACGCGCAGTTCCACTGGGGTACGCCACCGCCCGCCGCGGTGCCGAGCACGTGCAGCAGCACGGCGGCGGACTAACGGTTGCTCAGGGCGTAGGCGGTGACCTCCAGCGCGGTCTCGACGACCACGAAGTCGGGGGTCTGCCAGCTCGATGCCTCTTCGTCGACGGGCGGCGCCTGACGTTCCATCACCTGCTGTACGGATTCGGTCATGGGCCGTACCTGCCTTCCGATGTGGGGGACGGGTGTGCCTCGTGGCCAGGTTGTGCTGTGTTGCAGAATCGCGAGCCTCGGCCGCCCGGGTCAATGGGTCGGCAGAAAAGTGCTCCGATCTCTTGTTGGCCGAAAGCGAGCATCCCAAGGTCAGTCGCTGTCGGATCGGTTGACAAAGTCGCTGCTGAGAGAGTGGGGGCAGTTTGAGCCGACGGCGAAGGTATGAACCTTTGGCCTCATTGGCCCTTGACCCTCCCTCGCATACCTCCTACCTTCCGGGAGAGCTGATTACCCATCAGGTTCTGGTTCCCCTACGGCTTCCTGACACCCCCCACAGCGAGGAGCTCGCCCATGCGCGGATTCCGAACCATCACATCGGCCGCTGCCGCGGCCACGCTGACCGCCGGTCTGCTCGGCACGGCGGCCGGCGCCGGAAACGCCACGGCTCGAACGGACAGCGGCACCGACAGCCGCACCGACAGTGGCACCGACAACCGAACCGACAGCAGCACCGACAACCGAACCGACAGCGGTATCGCCTCGGTCCCTTCGGCCATCCGAACGGTCTCGTCCGGCTGGACCGTTCCCTGGGGCCTGAGCTGGCTGCCCGACGGGTCGGCGCTCGTCACCGAACGGGACTCCTTCAAGCTCTTCAAGCTCACCCAGGCGGGCACGAGGACCGAGATCGGCAAGGTGCCCAATGTCGTGACCACCAGCGGCGAGGGCGGCCTTCTCGGCATCGCGGTCTCACCGAACTGGAACAGCGACCACTACGTCTACCTCATGCACTCGGCGGCCTCCGACAACCGCATCGTCCGGATGACGTACGACGGCTCCTCGCTCAGCGGCTACAAGGTGCTCGTCACCGGCATCGCCAAGAGCAAGTACCACAACGGCGGTCGCCTCGAGTTCGGCCCGGACGGCCACCTCTACGCCACCACGGGCGACGCGCAGAACAGCAACCTCGCCCAGGACAGGAACTCCCTCAACGGGAAGATCCTGCGGATGACGAAGGACGGCAAGCCCGCCCCCGGCAACCCGTTCGGCACACTCGTCTTCTCCCTCGGCCACCGCAACCCCCAGGGCATCACCTGGGACGCCCAAGGCAGGCTCTGGGAGGCCGAGTTCGGCAACAGCAAGTACGACGAGCTCAATCTGGTCGAGTCCGGCAAGAACTACGGCTGGCCGGTCTGCGAGGGCAGCTGTTCCACCTCCGGCATGACCAGTCCCAAGCGGCAGTGGACCGTCAGCGAGGCCTCCCCGAGCGCGGTCGCGTACGCCGACGGAGCCCTGTACATGGCGGCGCTGCGTGGCGAGCGGCTGTGGCGCATTCCGGTCAGCGGCACCAGCGCCGGTACCCCCGTCGCCTACTACACCACCCAGTACGGCCGGCTGCGCACGGTGGAGAAGGTCCCCGGCAAGAACGCCCTGTGGCTGTCCACCACCAACGCCGACAACAACGGAGGCGAGCCGGACGGAGCGGACAAGGTGTTCCAGGTCGACCTGCGGTAAGTGGGCGCCGCGGGGATCATTCGACTCGGCGGAGGACCATGAGTGAGTCTTCCAAGGTCGCCACCATGGCGAAGGGGAACCGGTCGAGTTCAAGACAGAGTGCGACGTCGTCGGGATGGACTCCCTGACGCACACCCTCCGCCAGCTCGGCGGCGGCGCGCGACTCGCCGGCGCGGCGGAGGAACTCGGCCGCATCCGTCCCGGCCTCGGTGGCCCTCCGGGCGATGTACTGAGCACACGCCAGATCCTCATCGGCGAGACCGTCCTCGCCGGTGACCACGAACGTGACACTGTCGCACTCGCGCGTCCGCAAGAGCCGAGCCGTGGCCTCCGCCACCACGAAGCCGGCGCACAGCACCAGCGACGCCTCCTTGACCGCGAGGGCGCCCACCGTCCCTGCCGTCGTCTTCTGCACAACGGTCCGTCCGCCGAGGTCCATGGACCGCAACAGGCCCGGCGAGTTGACGGTGTCGAAGCCGGACGCGGGCGGACCGTCCTTGAGCGCCATCCAGTCCGGGTGGCGAGACTTGAGCGCCAGGGCTTCGTCCAGCGACTCGGCCAGAACGATCTTTTCCGCCCCCTGGGCAAAGGCCCAGGCGGCCACCGTGAAAGCACGCATGACGTCGACCACGACCGCCACGGACGGGGCTTCGGCCAACTCGGCGATGCCGAGGAAACGAGCGTCCATCCGGTCATGATCGCGCATGCCCGACCCGTGGCGCCCCGGCGGTGACGCGCATCACATCGACGGTCTCGGAGTGCGGCACCTCCGGCCCTGGCTGCCCGCACCTCCAGCGGCTCTTCCCCGGCGGTGCCGAACCGTTCCGAGTGCCCCGTTCCTGGCCGTGTATTCCACCCAGGGCGGTGCTCTTTCGGGGCGATCGAACGCTCCCCACCAGGCTTTGGTTGTCGGAAGACAACTGAGTTAACCTTCACCGGATTTTCTCATCCGACCGGTCCGCGCACAGCGGAAACGCGGTCGGTGAGCGGGCCTTTCACGGCCCGGCGCGGGTTCCGAGTCCTCGGCGCGAGGGCTCTTGGGGAGCGGAACGAGGGTGCGCATGAGCAGCAAGTCGATCGAGGCCGTCGACCGAGTCCCCGGCGACCAGGAGCTACGCCGGCTTCTGGCCGGACTGACCGCCGTACGGGACGGCGACTTCGGCACCCGGCTGCCGTCCGACGGCGAGGGCCTGCTCGGCGACATCGCCACGGTCTTCAACGGCATGGTGGACCAACTGTCCGTGTTCACCTCGGAAGTGACGCGGGTGGCGCGCGAGGTGGGCACCGAGGGCACCCTCGGCGGTCAGGCCGAGGTGCCGGGGGTCTCGGGCACCTGGGCCGACCTGACCGACTCGGTCAACGCCATGGCGGGCAACCTGACCACACAGGTGCGTGACATCGCGCAGGTGGCGACCGCGGTCGCCAGGGGAGACCTGTCGCAGAAGATCGACGTCCCCGCGCGCGGCGAGATCCTGCAGCTGAAGGAGACCGTCAACACGATGGTCGACCAGCTGTCGTCGTTCGCCGCCGAGGTCACGCGCGTCGCCCGTGAGGTCGGCAGCGAGGGCAGGCTCGGCGGACAGGCCCAGGTGCCCGGCGTCGGCGGTGTCTGGCGCGATCTGACCGACTCGGTCAACTTCATGGCGGGCAACCTCACTTCCCAGGTCCGCAACGTCGCCCAGGTGACCACTGCGGTCGCTCAGGGCGACCTGTCGCAGAAGATCACGGTGGATGCCCGCGGTGAGATCCTGGAGTTGAAGAACACCATCAACACGATGGTCGACCAGCTCTCCGGTTTCGCCGACGAGGTCACCCGCGTCGCCCGCGAGGTCGGCACCGAGGGACGGCTCGGCGGGCAGGCGGACGTCCAGGGGGTGAAGGGCACCTGGCGCGACCTCACGGACTCCGTGAACTTCATGGCGGGCAACCTCACCGCGCAGGTCCGCAATGTCGCCCAGGTGGCCACGGCGGTCGCTCAGGGCGACCTGTCGCAGAAGATCACGGTGGATGCCCGTGGTGAGATCCTGGAGTTGAAGAACACCATCAACACGATGGTCGACCAGCTCTCCGGTTTCGCCGACGAGGTCACCCGCGTCGCCCGCGAGGTCGGCACCGAGGGCAATCTGGGCGGACAGGCCATCGTCCGGGGCGCGTCGGGGACCTGGAAGGACCTCACGGACAACGTCAACGTGATGGCGTCGAACCTGACCGGCCAGGTCCGCTCGATCGCCCAGGTCGCCACGGCCGTCGCGCGCGGCGACCTGTCCCAGAAGATCACGGTCGAGGCCAAGGGCGAGGTCGCCGCCCTGGCGGACGTCATCAACACCATGGTCGACACACTCTCCGCGTTCGCCGACGAGGTCACCCGCGTCGCCCGCGAGGTCGGCACCGAGGGACGTCTCGGCGGCCAGGCCCACGTGCCGAACGTCGCGGGCACGTGGAAGGACCTGACCGACAACGTCAACTCCATGGCCAACAACCTCACCGGCCAGGTCCGCAACATCGCCCTGGTGACGACGGCGGTGGCGGGCGGTGACCTGTCGAAGAAGATCGACGTCGACGCCCGCGGCGAGATCCTGGAGCTGAAGACCACGATCAACACGATGGTCGACCAGCTGTCGTCGTTCGCCGCCGAGGTCACGCGCGTCGCCCGCGAGGTCGGCAGCGAGGGCCGGCTCGGCGGACAGGCCGAGGTGGAAGGTGTCGAGGGCACCTGGAAGCGGCTGACGGAGAACGTCAACGAACTGGCCGGGAACCTCACCCGCCAGGTCCGCGCGATCGCCGAGGTCACCAGCGCCGTCGCCGAGGGCGACCTGACCCGCTCCATCACCGTGGAGGCGTCCGGCGAGGTCGCCGACCTCAAGGACAACATCAACTCCATGGTGGAGTCCCTGCGCGAGACCACCCGGGCCAACCAGGAGCAGGACTGGCTGAAGACCAACCTCGCCCGGATCTCCGGCCTGATGCAGGGCCACCGCGAGCTGCCCGTCGTCGCCGAACTCATCATGGACGAACTCGCGCCGCTGGTCTCGGCACAGTACGGCGCCTTCTACCTCGCCGAGGACACCGCGCGCGGCCCCGAACTGTGGCTGGTGGGCTCGTACGGCTACCCCGACGACACCGACCGGCCCGACCGCATCCCCGTCGGGCGCTCGCTGGTCGGACAGGCCGCGCGCAACCGGCGTCCCATCAGCGTCGAGGAGCTGCCGCCGGGCTACGTGACCATCTCCTCCGGTCTCGGGCAGGCCGTCCCCAGCGCCCTGGTGGTGCTGCCCATCGTGGTCGAGGACCAGGTCCTCGGCTGCATCGAACTGGGCTCCGTCACCCGCTTCACCCAGATCCACCAGGACTTCCTCGCCCAGCTGATGCCGACCATCGGCGTCAACCTCAACACCATCGTGGCCAACGCGCGCACCGACGAACTGCTGGGGGAGTCCCAGCGGCTGACCGCCGAACTCCAGGCACGCTCGGAGGAGTTGCAGGTGCAGCAGGACGAACTGCAGCGCTCCAACGCCGAACTGGAGGAGAAGGCCTCCCTCCTGGCCTCACAGAACAGCGACATCGAGGCCAAGAACCTGGAGATCGAACAGGCCCGGCAGGAGCTGGAGACGCGCGCACAGCAGCTGGCCCTGGCGTCGAAGTACAAGTCGGAGTTCCTGGCGAACATGAGCCACGAACTGCGCACCCCCCTCAACAGCCTGCTGATCCTGGCCCAGTTGCTGGCGCAGAACCCCTCGCGCAACCTCACGCCCAAGCAGGTCGAGTACGCGGGCATCATCCACTCGGCGGGCTCGGACCTGCTGCAGCTGATCAACGACATCCTCGACCTGTCGAAGGTCGAGGCGGGCAAGATGGACGTCACGCCCGAGCGGGTCCCTCTGCGCAAGCTCCTTGAGTACGTCGAGGCGACGTTCCGGCCGATGACGACACAGAAGAGCCTGGACTTCACGGTGGCCACCGCTCCGGGGACCCCCGCCGACCTGCTCACCGACGACTCCCGGCTGCGGCAGATCCTGCGCAACCTGCTGTCGAACGCCGTGAAGTTCACCGAACAGGGAGGTGTCACCCTGCGCATCGAACCCGCAGCCGACCGGGAGGTCCCCACCGGCGTCCTGCGCGGCGGTCCCGTCGTGGCCTTCCGGGTGAAGGACACCGGCATCGGCATCCTCCCGCAGCAGCTGGAGACGATCTTCGGGGCCTTCCAGCAGGCGGACGGCACCACCAGCCGCAAGTACGGCGGCACCGGTCTCGGCCTGTCGATCACCCGGGAGATCGCCCATCTCCTCGGCGGAGCCGTCACGGTCGACAGCACCCCCGGACAGGGCAGCACCTTCACCCTCTATCTCCCCGTGGCACGCGCCGACTACGAGGACGTGCTCGACGGCGGCGGCCTCCCGGCGGAGCACCCGCACAACACCGGCCGGGAACTCCCGTCCGCCTCCCGGCCGGACGCCGCTTCCCCCGCCGCGCCCGAGCAGCGCCGACGTCGCCTGCTCGTCGTCGAGGACCGCCCGCGCGGACTGCTGACCCTCGTCGCCGAGCGCGCGGTCGCCGACATCGCGCCCGACCCCGACGACCCGCGCGGGGCGATCGACATCATCACGGCGATCGGGGCGCAGGAAGCGGCGAGCACACTGGCCGCCGAACCCTGTCACTGCGTCGTCCTCGAACTCGGCACGCCCGACGACGAGGGCGCCCGGCTGCTGGAGGCCATGGAGGGTGACTCGGCGCTGGCCGGCGTGCCCGTACTCGTCCACACCGGTCACCGTGTGGACCTGGAGCACGAGCGGACCTTGCGCGCGCGTGCGGACGGACGCCCGCTGGACTTCCTCTCCAGCCTGGACGAGCTGCGCGAACGGATCACCCTGCACCTGTCCGCCGAGGAGCCGGGAGACGTACTGTCCCTGGTACGGGCCGAGGAGTCCCAGCGGCCGCCCGCCCAGGTCGTCGACGGCGCCTTCGCCGGCCGTACGGTGCTCGTGGTCGACGACGACGCACGCAACCTCTTCGCACTGAGCGGGATGCTGGAACTCCACGGCTTCCACGTCCTGCACGCCGAGAACGGCCGCAAGGGCATCGAGATGCTGCTCGCTCATCCGGACGTCTCGCTGGTCCTGATGGACGTGATGATGCCGGAGATGGACGGCTACACCGCCACCGCCGAGATCCGCGCGATGCCGCAGTACGCCGACCTGCCCATCATCGCCGTCACCGCGAAGGCCATGCCCGGCGACCAGGAGAAGAGCCTCGCGTCGGGCGCCGACGACTACGTCACCAAGCCGGTCGACGCCCATGACCTCATCGGCCGCGTCCGACGTCGGCTGTCCGTATGACGGGCAGTCACGCCACCGCGTGCACCAGCCGACCGCGTGGTGTCCCTGGACGCCCGAACCGAGGAACAGGTCGATCGTGAGCAATCCCCCACAACGGGCCGAGCCGCAGGACTCAGGGGCTTCGACGAGCGAGTCGCCCGCCGGTGACCCGAAGGGGCAGCCTTCCCCCGTCGGCAGACTCGCCGCGACCGTGGAGCGCCTGCGCCGCGAGGTGCGGGCGGCCCAGGCGGAAGCGGACGGGCGTGCCGTGATCGAGCTGGCCAAGGGCATCCTCGTCGAGCGGCTCGGGTGCGGGCCGTCCCAGGCGGCACGGCAACTCGCCGAGCTGGCCGAGCA
Organism: Streptomyces sp. NPDC002787; assembly: GCF_053592095.1. Classification (NCBI taxonomy): domain Bacteria; kingdom Bacillati; phylum Actinomycetota; class Actinomycetes; order Kitasatosporales; family Streptomycetaceae; genus Streptomyces; species Streptomyces sp. NPDC002787. The sequence continues at coordinate 71,480 of NZ_JBSFVC010000013.1, forward strand.
AGCGGGCGTGACCCTCCTCGAATTCGCCGTCGAGGTCATCAACCAGGCCGCGCGTGACCGGCTCTCCGAAGTGACGACCGCCTTCCTCGCGACGACGGCGCGCCGCGGCGACACCCCTGACCCGCCGGGGAGCGACTCCTTCGCCGTACGACTGCGGACCGCCGAGAGCGGGGCTCTGGCCGCCCACGACGCCCAGGCCGTGGCCGACTCCCTGCTCGAACACGCGCTGACGCCGCTCGGCGCGGAGGCCGTGGCCATCTGGGCGCTGGGCGCCGACGGATCCCTCACCCTGGCGGGCAGCGCCGGCTTCTCGGCCGCCGAGGCGGCACGCTGGCGGTATGTGCCGCCGGGCGTGGCGACCGTGGCCCGTCACGGGCTCGGCGAGCGAACGGGTCAGTGGATCGCCAGCCTGTCCGAGACCGGCCTGCCCTCCATCGGCCGGCACCACCACCCGGGCGGTGGCCGGGCCGCCGTACCCGCGGGCACCGGCGGCCGGATCCACGGAGTGCTGGAAATCGTCTGGCCCACGCCGCTGGAACCCCAGTCCCCGCAGATCGTCCGTCAGGTCGAGGCCCTGGCCGAGCTGTGCGCACACACGCTGGAGACCTACCCGCCCCATCACGCCGATGGCAATACACGGCCCGGGGTCCTGCCGGACGTCGCCGAACTGATGGACCTGGCCGACGGCCTGCACGACCCCGCGCTGGTCCTCGTCCCCCATCTGGACGCCGACGGGGAACTGATCGACTTCCGCGTCCACCACGTCAACAGCCGCTTCCTCGACCCCGCCGGGCGGCCACGCGGTGTCGTCAACGGTGCCCTGCTGCTGGAGGCGTACCCCATGGCCGCCGGCGAGGGCGAGCTGTTCGAGCAGATCGAACGCGTCTACGCCACGGGTGAGCCGTTCCGGGCCCGCCGTATGCGGCTCACGGCCCTGGTGGACGATGTCCCGCTGGCGGCGGTCGCCGACCTCAACATCAGCCGGCACGGCGGCAGTGTCCTGCTGATCTGGCGCATAGAGGACGAGACGGCACGGCTGGCGAGCCTGCTGCAGCACGCCCAGCGCCTCGGCCGCATCGGCGGTTTCGAGGAGAACCTCCTTACCGGCGAGATCACCTGGAACGGCCAGCTCTACAGCCTCTACGGCAAGTCCGCCGCCAGCGGCCCGGTCCCGCTGGAGGAGCTGGCCGCGCACGCCCACCCCGACGACGCCGTCGCCATCGGCAGGTTCCTGCGCACACTGCTGCACCACCGCCGCCCCGCGTCCGCGGACTTCCGGCTCCAGCGGCCCGACGGCGTGACCCGGCACATCCGCGTGGTGGCCGAGCCGGTCCTCGACTCCGACGGCCGGCTGCTCGTCGTACGGGGCGCCTACCAGGACATCTCCGCCCACCACTGGACGGAGGTCGCCCTCGCCGCCACCCGCGACCAGCTCGCCCACACCGAGCAGCAGGCGAGCGAACGCGACCGGCTCACGCTCCAGCTCCAGCACGCGATCATGCCCCCGGCGCAGGCCCCGCTGGAGGCCCCGGGACTGCGCGTGGCCGTTCGCTACCGGCCCGCGGAGACCCAGAACCTGGTGGGCGGCGACTGGTACGACGCGGTCGTGCTGCCGTCCAAGCTGGTGCTGCTGTGTGTGGGAGACGTCGCCGGCCACGGCATCGAGGCGGCCACCAGCATGGTCGTCCTGCGCAACGCGCTGCGCGGCCTCGCCGTGACGGGCGCCGGACCGGCCCAACTGCTGTCCTGGCTCAACATGGTGGCCCACCATCTGACCGGCGCCGTCACCGCCACGGCGGTCTGCGGCCTGTACGACCCCGGCCACCGCACCCTGCGCTGGGCCAGGGCGGGCCACCTCCCGCCCGTCCTGGTACGCGGCGGCGAAGCGACGCCGCTGCCCTTGGTCAAGGGCCTGCTGCTCGGTGCCCTGCCCGAGGCGGCGTACGAGGAACACGAGGTCCAACTGGCCCTCGACGACACCTTGCTGATGTACACCGACGGCCTGATCGAACGCCGTGACCGGTCCGTCGAGGAATCGCTGGCCCAGCTGCTGACGGCCGCGCGCACGGTCCCGTCCACGCTGGACCAGCAGTTGGACCGTCTGCTCACCCACAGCAAGTCCGACACGGACGACGACACCTGCGTCGTGGGCGTCCGAGTCGTCTAGGTCCCCACCGCACACGGCGATGAAGATCCCGATCTTGGGCAGACGGGGGAGTGATCTTCCCACCGTCCCATGAGGGGGGCTTGTCGTGACCGCACCCGCGCGTCGTCCGTCGCCGAACCGTCGGCAACGGTTCGACCTTCGCTCAACCACCCTGTTCTTCGTCCTTCTCGCCGTGGTCGTGAGCGTCCTGAGCCTCACGGCCCGCATCATGGCCGGCGCCGTCGAGCGGCGTCCGGCCTGGGTGTTCGTGCTGGCCGTCGTGGCCGTCGCGAGCTTCGTGGGCCTGCGGCGCCGCCGGCTGCGCGTGGCGAGAGCGGCACGCCATGCCGCGGCGGCGCTGGACGAGGCGGCGAGGAGGGCGGCCGACGAACTGGAGGCTCCCGCGGCCTCCCCTCAGCGCCCGGCCGCCGAGGCCGCCGTGGATCACGACGCCCTGACGCCCGCGGAGTTCGAGGAGACGATCGCCGCCCTCTGCGAACGCGACGGCTGCTCCGCCGTCGACGTCGTCGGAGGAGCCGGTGACCTGGGCGCCGATGTCGTGGCCGCGACCCCTGACGGGCGCCGGATCGTCATCCAGTGCAAGCACTACGGCGACTCCCACCGGGTCGGCTCGCAGGACCTTCAGCGCTTCGGCGGCACGTGCTTCACCGTCCACGAAGCCGATGTCGCCGTGCTGGTCACCACGAGCGACTTCACCACGCCGGCGGTGGAGTACGCCGACCGGTGCGGGATCGTGTGCGTGGACCGGGAGACCCTCCGGGCATGGGCGGACGGCACGGGCCCCAGGCCCTGGGACGAGGTCAGCGGCTGAGGTAGAAGCGGATGGTGGTGCCGTCCTCGGCGGTGTGGAGACGTACGAGGTCGGCGATGTAGTGGACGAGCATCAAGCCGCGCCCGCCCAACTGGTCGCGCGTCGGTGGCCGACGGCCGGCCAGCGGATCGGTCAGCCGGCCGCGGTCGTGGACCTCGCAGACGATCTGCTCGCCCTCGGCCCAGATCCGCAGCGTCCCCGATCCACCGCCGTGCACCACGCTGTTGGTGGTCAGCTCCGCGACCGCCAGCGTCAGATCCTGCAGCCGTTCACCGGCGAGGCCCAGCTGCTGGGCTTCCCGGACCGCGAAGGAGCGGGCCTGCGGCAGTGCCTCCGCGTCGAACGACAGGGACAGCGCTCCCGGCGGTGAGGTGAGCGGCTGGTTGTAGCGAGCGACGATCCGCTCGGGATCGTAGGCGTCGCTGGGCAGTTCGACACCGGCGTCGATGACGACGGGATGGGTGGCGAAGGCGTCCGAGAGGACCTCCGACTCCAGGGCGTCCGCGTCGTACGGGCACAGGATCGTCACCTCACGGCCCTGGAAGGCCGCGTTGATGAGGGCCTCGTGCTGGACGCACGCCGGATACTCCACGGCCGAACGGCCGGCCCAGATGGGTTCGCCGATGATCCTCACCCGACCGGCCGGGTGAGCGTCGGCGAAGGCGCGCAGGACACCGGGGATGATCCGCCCCGGGTTGCGGCCCGCCTGGGTCATGTCGAGGAACGTGACCTCGGCGGCGCTCGCCCCCATCCCCTTCTTGATCAGTTCCAGGTTGGGGCCGGGAACGGCGACCGCGACGGCCTCTCCGGCGGCCAGACCCTCCACCAGGAACGGCACCGTGCCGGCCGTGTACTGCTCCTCGCCCCGGTAGAACAGCGCGGGATGCACAAAGGGTTCACTGTTGGTGGCCGTACTCATCGCCCCGCCACCTCAATCATCGAAAGACCAGGCCAGAACAGGTCCAGGATGCGCTCCAGCTCGGGCGGAGGACGATCCACGACGATGCGGCCGTTACGCAGTCCCTGCGCGGTGACCGCCAGCGCCGCCGTGCCGCCCACATCGATGTGCATCAGACCGGACAACTCCACGAAGGAGACGTCGCGGTGGGCGCTCGCCAGATCCTCCAGGGCCTGTTCCCAGGACGAACGGCTGATCACGTTGATCTCTCCAGCGACACGAATCCCAGGGCGCCCGGACAACGGGCGGATCTCCAGCACGGCGCCACCACGCGATGGCGCCGGGACCGCCCTGTCCACGCCGTGGGAGCCATCCACATTCTCTCCCCTGCCTCAGATGCCGCTGAACGGCGCTCCGACCATCTCCACGCTCACCGTACCGACAAACGACGAGCCACGGACACGTCATCGTATAGCCATCCGCGAGACGAGTCCGCGCGCGTGGGTGAAGCGGCGCTCAGCGGTCGCCCGGCCGGTGGGCGCCGGCCGGGCGGAAGCACGCCGACACGGTCTTGCCGTGCCGTTGACACTTCATCTCCAACTCGTCGGCGAGCATCCGCACGATGCCCACCCCGCGACCGGAGGTCTCACCCGCCCGCGGGTGACGCTGGCGTGGCAGCGTCGGGTCCTCGTCATGGACGCTCACATGAAGGCAGTCGCCGTCCCAGGTGAGGATCAGATGCGCGTCGCTGCGCGCATGGACATGTGCGTTGGTGAGCAGTTCGGACACCGCCAGGACGACGGCGTCCACCGTCTCGGGTTCGTCGGCGGTCCATGGAAGGGACTCCAACTGCCTTCGTGTCCACCGCCGGCCGGCGTGCACGCCTCCTGACACGGGAAACGAATGTGCCCAGCCCATCGCCTTGATCGTCACCGACTTCCCCGTCCTGTCGTCCGAATCGACCTCGTACACACCCTGTGCCCGCTATCTGCGTTCGCAGACGTGCCGTCCACCGACTAACTCGTGCGTGGACGCCCCGAGCGGTCCCGAGTGGTCCCGGGCGGTCGGACGGCCGGGTGGCCGGGCGGCTGAAAAGCTACGGCGTGAGCCTCCACTCCTGGGAGCCGTCCGTGAGAGCGTTCTGGAGGGTGAGCGGTGCACCGTCGAAGGCGCCGGTCAGGTACAGGTTCTCGTTCTTGACGGACCGTAGTCTGAAAAGGCCGTCGCCCGTCCTGACGAGGTTCCAGCTGCCGGTGGCGCTGTCGTCGACCCACTGGCCGATCCGCTGACCGACCGTCGCGTTGCCGGTCCAGATCGCCGCCGCGCGGCCGCCCGACTTGTTGAGCAGTGTCACACCGCCCTCGGGCCGGTTCACGACGTGCCAGTACTGGGTGTCCTGGTTCGCCGCCGATCCGGGGTCCTCCAGGACGACGTCGGGGACGTCGCCGTTGCCGAGGTTCGCGTCGATGGTGTTGTTCCCGGTGCCGATCACCTGGCCCGTCTTCCGGTTCGTCAACCGGTGGTAGGCGCCCTTCGACCGGCCGAGGTCGACCTCGGCGTACGCGAGCGTCGAGGTGCCCTGGTTCCGGAGGATCGCGATGCGGCCCGTGCCCTCGACGTACTGCAGGTTGCGGCTGTAACCGGGGCCCAGAGGCGTCTGGTACTCCTTCCACACGCCGTCGCCGCGCCCGCTCTCGCTGACCCAGACGCTGCCGCTGCCGGCGGCGTTGTAGACCAGACGCCCGTCGGGGAGCCCGATGACGACCGGGCTGCCGCCCGCCGCGAGCGGACGGGAGCCGGCGACGACCGGCAGCGCGTCGACGCCCATGCCGGTGGGGGACCCGCGGAAGAACTTCAGCGGGTCGTCCGCGATCCGGTACCGGGTGTTGGCTCCGCCGCCCCAGTACTCGAAGGTGAGCAGCCATCTGCCGTCCGTCGTGCGGACGACGTTCGTCATGCCGGGACGGCCGCCGCCGATCTCCGTCTTGCCGCCGCCCATGTCCTGGGTCGATCCGGCGATGTCGACGACAGGGGCGCTCCATCGGTCGCCGCTTCCGTCCCAGGTCTTGTGGACGAGGATCTGGCCGTGCGAGTCCTTGGCGGTGTCGTTCGCCGGATCGAGGATCGGGACGCCGGTGGCCGGATCGAAGCCGAGGTAGTCGTTCTCGTCGGAGTAGTAGCAGACGAGCTTGCCCTTGTGGACCATCAGGTACGGCTCCCAGAGGGGGTCCACCTGCCGGTACTTGTTGGCGTCGGCGATGTTCTGTCCGACCGCGCCCGCGCTGCCGCCCTGCCAGCCGCCGGTCGCCACGACGTTGAGGACCTTCCACGTCACGCCGTCGTCGGTGCTGGAGTACAGGGCGATCGCCATGTCACCGCGGTCCCCGTCGTTGCTCGGTGTCCAGTCGGGGTCGGCCGCCTTGCGTTCCTTGTAGTACTCGTCGTCGCCCGACACGACACTCGCCAGGAGCAGCGTCCCCGCCTTCAACCTGCCGACGCGCTGCGGCAGCACGTACAGGTACGGGTTCGTCCAGTTGCTCGTGTACTTCGCGTACCGGGGGTCGTCGGAGAGGTACGCCGGGGCCTCGACCTCGGACAGCGGCTGCCATGTCGTGCCGTGGTCGTCGCTCTTGTGGACCGGGAGGGTCTGCCGGTCGGCGCTTCCCGTCGCCCGCACGACGGTGGACCTCTCGAACGACGCGACCAGACGCCCGCTCGGCAGCTCCGCCGACTTCGGGTAGATCGCGCAGTTGCCCCGCCCCTTCAGACAGGGCTCGCTCCCGAGCTGGTACAGGATCCCGCCGGTCGGGTTGTAGGCCTGGGCACTGGCCATGGGGATGACGAGCATCGCCGATGCCCCGACGACGCTACCCAGTGCCTGTCCGAGTCTTCTTCTGCGCATGGCGCCTCCTTCAGGGGATGGTTCGGGAATGGACCGCGGCCTCAGGCCTCGAAGACGCCGGCGGAGACGAGCACGCGCACGTCCCACGGGCCGAGGTCCAGCGACGCCCCCGCCGCGAGGGACGTGCCGTTCAGGACGTCGGTCAGGTCCACCGGCGTGTGCGTGCTCGCGGGCTCCCAGCTCCAGTTGTGGACGATGTGGACCCGGCGTCCGTCGGGTGCGGTGCCGGTCGTCGCGGTGACCGATGCCGGGAGGTCCCGCCATGTGTGGCGCGCGGACGGCGTCAGCCACTCGGCCAGCGCCCTGGCGAGGTCACGACCCGGCACGGTGCCGACGCAGGTGACACGGCCCTCGCCGTGGCGGCGGGTGGTGACGGCTGGCCAGCGCCCGAAGTGGGGGTGGTCGTATGTGACGAGCACGTCGGCGTCGGTGACGGTCAGCCCGTCCGCCCAGCGGGTCGCCGTCGCGCCGTCGGCGAGGCCGAGTGGCGCGCCGGGCGCCGGGCGCACGGGCACCTCGCGTACGAGGTTGCTGAACTCGTCGTAGGTGACGCCCGCGGCGTCCGTGAGCCGGCCGGGGGCCGCCTCGAGGCGGGCGCGGGCCTCGTGGTCGGCGTAGGCGGTGCGCGGTCCCAGGACCAGGTGGCCGCCGGCGTGGGCGTAGGCCGCGAGCCAGTCGAGCGTCGAGTCGGCCGCGATGTACAGGGCGGGGACGACGAGGACCGGATGGCGCAGGACGGCCTCCCGCGGCGACAGACCCTCCCGCTCGCCGCGCGGGTCGTGGAGTTGGCGGCTGTGGACGATCCGCACCTGGCGGCCCGCCTCGAAGGCGCCCCGGTAGAAGGGGTCGAAGATCCGGTGGTAGGCGGCCGGGTCGGGCTCGCCGTCCGGCTTGCCGAGCGGCGGGTACTTCTGCATGAGCCACTTGCTCGGCGTCGAGTACACCATGGTGATGTCGGCGTCCGGTTCGAGCCCGGCGACGAGTGGCCCCGCGGCCTCGAACTCCGCTCCCAGCGCGGCCAGTTCGGTGTACGTCCGGCCCGGGCGGCCGGTGTGGGGGAGGACACCGCCCCAGTAGGTCTCCGCGCCGAAGTGCAGGGTGTGCCAGTGCCAGTACTCGATCATCCGGGCACCCCGGCCGACGAGCGCCCAGGCGGCCTGCCGCCACTGGCCGTCGTAGCCGGGGCGGTTGTCCCAGGCCATGCCGATCGAGCCGGCGTTGGTCTCGGTGACCAGGAACGGTTCCTGACGGGAGGAGAACATCCAGTCGGCGGTCTGGTACAGCGCCCACACGCCGGTGGTCTTCCACTTCTGCTCGTGGCCGTCGGGCGTGGGGTCGGGCAGGAGCAGGCCGTCCTGCATGTCGTAGTAGGGGTTGCCGGAGGCGATGTCGAGGCGGTCGGTGAGTTCGTCGTCCTCGACCGCCTGCCGGGTGTACGAGATGCAGGTGGTGACGAACTGCTCGGGCCGGGCGTACTCGCGGACGATGTCGGCCTGCCAGCCGATGAACTCGGTGACCTGGCGGGCCTGGAACTCCCGCCAGGCGACGTCGTACTGCGGCTGCTCGTTGCCGTCCGGTGTCCACAGGTCGGACCACGTCGACAGCCGGTGGGACCAGTAGACCAGGCCCCACTCGCGGTTGAGGGTCTCCACGTCGCCGTACTTGTCGCGCAGGTGGTCCACGAAGCGCTGGAAGACCCCGTGGTTGTGGAAGAGGTGCAGGCCGGGCTCGTTGTCGACCTGGAAGCCGATCACGGCCGGATGGCCGGCGTAGCGGGCGACGACCTTCCGGATGACCCGCTCGGCGTGGAACCGGAAGCCGGGATGGGTGAAGTCGACCTCCTGGCGGGCGCCCCAGCCGATGCGCTCGCCGGAGTGCCGCTCACCGGTGATCTCCGGGTACTGGCGGGCCAGCCACGGCGGTACGGCGTACGTCGGGGTGCCGAGGACGACGGAGATGCCGCGCTCGTGGGCGCCGTCCAGGACGGGCTGGAGCCAGTCGAGGTCGAAGCGGCCGTTCTCCGGCTCCCAGGTCGACCAGACCGACTCGCCGACCCGGATGACGGAGAAGTGCGCGTCGGCCATCAGGTCCAGGTCGGTCTTGAGGCGTTCGTCGGACTGTTCGGTGCCGTGGGGCGGCCGGTACTCGTGGTAGTACGCGGCACCGAACAGGACGCGGGCAGGCAGAGCCGCCATGAAGGGAAACCTCCGAGGAGCGGGAGTGGGGGAGTGAGGGAGGGGAGAGCGGGGGGATAGATGCTCACTGCTTGACGCCGCCGACGGCCAACCCGCTCTGCCAGTAGCGCTGGAGCATCAGGAAGGCCACGACGAGCGGGACGATCGAGATCAGCGAGCCGGTCACGACCAGCGCGAGCATGTCGCTGCTGGCGCCCGCGCCGCCGTTCTGGGCCTGGTCGGCCCATCTGGCGAGCCCGACCGTGATCGGGTACAGATCGGGGTCGTTGAGCATGATCAGTGGCAGGAAGTAGTTGTTCCAGGTCGCCACCAGGGTGAACAGCAGCACGGTCACCAGACCGGGGCCCAGCAGCCGCAGCACGATCCCGAAGAAGATCCGGGCCTCACCGGCACCGTCGATCCGCGCCGCCTCCAGGATGCTGTCCGGGACGGCGTCCTCGGCGTAGACGCGCATCAGATAGAGACCGAACGGGTTGACCAGGGACGGCAGGATCACCGCCCAGGGGGTGTTGACCAGTTCCGCCTTGGCGAAGAGCAGATACGTGGGGATCGCCAGTGCGGTGGTCGGCACCATCACCGCGCCGAGGACCAGACTGAAGGCGGCCCGGTCGCCGCGGAAGCGGAACTTGGCGAACCCGTACCCGCCGGCCGCCGCCAGCAGCGCGGCGCCGACCGCGCTGACGACCGAGTACACCACCGTGTTCAGCAGCCAGCTCAGGAAGACGCCGTTGTCCTGGGTGAGGGTCGCCTTGATGTTGGCCAGCGGCTGCGGGGTGTCCGAGAACCACAGTCCGAAGGTGTTGAACAGGTCCCGGGTGTCCTTCGTCGAGGCGATGAGCAGCCAGAACAGGGGGAGGAGGAAGTAGGCCAGGGCGGCCAGCATGGCGATGGTCAGGGGAGTGCTGCGGCGGCCGGCCGTCGACCGCCGCCCGGGGGTGACGACCGGCTCGGCCACGGTCACGACCTCCGCTGTCGGGGTGGTCGTCGTCAAGGGGTCCTCCTGCGGTTCGCGGTCAGCAGCACGGCGTAGGAGGCGACGACGATGACGAGTCCGAGGAGGAAGGAGACCGTGGCCGCGTAGTTGACCTGCTGACCGGTGAAGGCGAGGGAGTAGGCGTAGAGGTTGGCGGTGTAGGAGCTGGTGATGACGTCGGGGGCGACCTTCATCAGCAGGTTCGGCTCGTTGAACAGCTGGAAGCTGCCGATCACCGAGAACAGCAGGGTGAGCAGCAACGCGGGCCGCAGCGCCGGGAGTTTGATCGACCAGGCGATCCGCCAGGCGCCCGCGCCGTCCATCGCGGCGGCCTCGTACAGCTCCTGGGGGACTGTCCGTAGGGCCGCGTACAGGATGATCATGTTGTAGCCGACGAACTCCCAGGTCACGATGTTCGCCAGGCTGCCGAGCATCCAGCTCTCGCTCAGGAAGTCCGGGACGGCCAGGTCCAGGTTCCGGCCGAGCTGGGCGAACGGGCCGAAGTCCGGGCCGTACAGATAGCCCCACATCAGCGTCGCGACCACGCTCGGCACGGCGTAGGGGACGAAGATGCCGAGCCGGATCACCTTGGCGAGCCGCAGCAGACCACTGTCGAGCGCCAGCGCGAACAGCAGCGCCAGCAGCAGCATCACCGGCACCTGGATCAGGAAGAACAGTGCGACACGTCCGACGCCGTGGAGGAACTGGGTGTCGCCGAAGGCCTGGACGTAGTTGTCGAGGCCGACGAAGACCGTGCCGCCGATCAGGCGTTCCTGGAAGAGGCTGAGGTAGGCCGCGTAGCCGAGCGGGGCGAGGAACAGCAGCACGAACAGCACCATGAACGGCGCGACGAACAAGGGGCCCTTCGACACGTGGCGGCGCCTGCCGGCGCGGGGCGGACCGGCCCCGCGCCGCTTCTCGGCCAGGACCGCGGTGGTGGAGGCCATCTCAGCTCCCCTTGACCGTGAAGCCCTGGTTCTTCGCGTACGTCGTCAGCCGCGACTGCCAGGTGCCGAGCGCGCCCACCGTGTCGCCCTTGTCGGCGAGGGACTTGCCGACGGTCTCCGTCCAGTCGGTGGCCGCCTGGTCGAGGAACGGCGGCCACTGGAAGGAGGCGTCGACCGTGGACGAGATGTCGGCGAACAGTTCGTTGACCTTCTGGCCGCCGTAGAAGGAGGGGGCGTCCGAGAGGAACTCCGGGTCGGCGAGCAGGGCCTTGGTCGCCGGGAAGAAGAACTGCTCGGTGGCGAACATCTTCGTCGTCGCCGGGTCGGTGTTGAGGAACTGGGCGAACTGGGCCGCCGCTATGGGGTTCTTGGTCGAGCGGATCACGGCGGTGGTCGAGCCGCCCCAGTTGCCCGAGCTCGGCTTGCTCGCGTCCCACTGGGGCAGTGGGGCCGCCCGCCACTGGCCGGCGGTGTCCTTGGCGGAGCCGGAGAGGAACGCCGGGCCCCAGGCGGCGGTGAGCCACGTGGCGTACTTGCCCTTGTTCAGGGCCGCGTACCAGCCGTCGGTGAAGTCCGGCTCGACAGCGATCACTCCCTCCTTGGCGAGGGCACCCCAGTACTCGCCGAGCTTCTTCGACACCGCGTCGTCGACGCTGATGGCGATGTCGCTCTTGCCGGACGTGGCGTACGGCTTGGCGCCCGCCTGCCACAGCAGCCCGTGCCAGGCGGCGGGCTGGTTCGCGGCGAGGTTGGTCAGATACACGTCCGGGTCGGCCCTGTGCAGCTTGCGGGCCGCCTCGGCGAACTCGTCCCACGTCCCCGGGACCTCGATGCCGTGCTCGTCGAAGATGTCCTTGCGGTACAGCATGCCCATCGGACCGGTGTCCTGCGGGATCGCCCAGACCTCGCCCTCGCTGCCGCTGACCTGCCCCCACGTCCAGTCGACGAACGTGTCCTTGATCTCGAAGGCGCCGTACGGGCGCAGGTCCAGCAGACTGTCGGTGATCGTGAAGGTCGGGATGGCCTGGTACTCCATCTGCACCATGTCCGGGGCGCCCTCGCCCGCCTTGAGCGCCGTCCGCAGCTTCGTGTACTGCGGGGTGCCCTGGCCGGCGTTGACGATCTTGATCTTGATCGCCGGGTACTTCTTCTCGAAGAGCGCGACCTCCTTGGCGATGTTCGGGACCCACGTCCAGAACGTCAGCTCGGTCGGCGTCTTCATCGCCTTGTCGATGTCGGCCTGGCCGACCGGCTCGGCGGAGCCCGGCGAACCGCCGGAGTCACCGCCGCCGCACGCGGTGAGGGCCGCGCCCAGCGACAGGGCTCCCGTGGCGGTGAGGAACAGTCGGCGGCTCATGGGGGAGGGGCCGGACGCGGACATGGAGGTGGATCGGGGCATGGTGAACTCCCGGCGGAGACGAGGAAGACGGCACGCCTGACTGGGCGTGGCGAGGCATGGCGGAGGAAGACCTGGGCAGGGCCCAGGCCGGAACAGGGGAGCGGCGGCAGGGGTGGGATGCGGGTGAGGGCCCGTCGCGCTCAGAGTGATGCGGTGAGGGTCAGGCGGTACGCCGCCCGCGAGCCGGGGTCGTCCGGCTCGGAGGTGGCGCGGTCGAGGCACGCACGATCAGGTCGACCGGCGGATCGCTCGACGGCAGCTGCTCTGCGTCGGGGTTCTCGATGGCATGGACGAGCCGCTTGAGGCCTTCCTGTGCCACGGCGTCGAAGGGCTGGCGCACCGTGGTCAGCGGAGGAGTCACATACGCGGCGACCGGAATGTCGTCGAACCCGACGACGCTCACGTCCTGCGGGACGCGCCGCCCGGCTTCCGCCAGCGCACGGATCAGACCGATGGCCATGTCGTCGTTGGCGGCGAACACCGCGGTGACATCGCCGTCCCGGGCCAGTTCGCGCCCCGCCGTGTACCCGGACGCGGCCGACCAGTCGCCCTCGACGGGCCGAGGTACTTCTCGCTCATGGGCGGTCAGGGCCGCCCGCCATCCCTCCAGTCGGTCCCGGGCGGCGAACCACCGCTGCGGACCGGCCAGATGGTGAACCGTCCGGTGACCCAGTGCCAGCAGGTGTTCGGTGGCGGCGCGGGTCAGCTGCTCGGCGCCGTCCCCCGCCGTCAGCACCGTCGGCGCCGTGACGGGGGGCGGCGGTGCGCCGAGCGCGATGACCGGCACGTCGAGCCGGAGGGAGTCGCCGCCACCCGAAGCCTGTTCGTCGATCGGTTCGGAGATGACGATGCCGTCCACGCCCTGGTCGAGGAGCGAGTCGATGGCACCGGCGAGACCTGCCGGGTCGCCCTCCATGGTGTTGACCACGCGGAGCGCGTATCCCGAGTCGCGGACCACGCGCTCCACGCCGATGAGGAGTGAGGCGGGTCCGTACAGGGCCGTTCCCAGCGTGACCACGCCGATCGAGCGGGTCCGTCCGGAGGCCAGTGCCCGGGCGGCGTTGTTGCGCCGGTAACCGAGCTGCTCGGCGGCTTCGAGAACTCGTCGGCGGACGTCGGCGGAGACGTACGGCTCGTCGTTGAAGACCCTGGAGACGGTCTTCTGCGAGACGCCGGCCAGCCGGGCGACATCCATGCTGCTCGGTGCCGACGGGCCACTTCCCCGTCCCGTTCCGCCTCGCGTCATGGTGTCTCCCGGTGACCGCACTGTCGAACCCGATGATGCCAGACGCGACCGCATGACAGCGCAGTCATGTCTGCGCTGTCATGTCTACGCAGTCATACGAGTCGCGTCAAGAGCTCCGACAAGCCCGGTCCCGGAGGTGACCTGCTCGTCGCCTCCGAGGACGAGCTGCCGCTGGTCCTGGAACGGCCTGACGCGACGAACCCGAGGCCGTGGGCGCCATCCTGGCCGCGGGCGCCGGCGAGGTGGTCGTCAGGCGCGGTGCGCGCGGCGCGACCTCCTTCACCGTGCACGGGAGGACCGGCTGTGCCGCTCGACCGACCGTGCCGCTCGACCGGCCGTGCCGCTCGACCTGGTCGGCGCGGGCGACGCCTTCGTGGCCGGATACCTGTCCGGACCGCTCGACGGCGCCGACGTCCCCGCCCGTCTGCACCGAGCCGTCACGGCTGTCCGCTGACCCGGGCGCTCGCTCGTCAGCGACCACGACAGGCGGGCGCGTAGGTAACGATTCCTGCCAGAACCTCGCCGCTCATGGCCGGACCATTGACAGGGCCTGTCCGAGGACTGAGGATCGCGCCTGCAAACACTTGATTGAAACGATTCATATCGGTTCGTCCGTGGGAAAGGACTCCCTGGATGCAGCACATGTCCCGCCGCTCCGTCCTGAGCTCCGCCATCGCCGTGGCTCTCGCTCCCACTCTCGGTTCCCTGGTCCTTCCCGGTCTCGCGCCGACGGCGTCCGCCGCGGTGTCCTGGACCGCGAAGTGGATCTGGGCGCCGTCCAGTACCGCGAACCAGTGGGTGGCTTTCCGCAGATCGTTCACCCTCGCTTCGGCGCCGTCGAAGGCCGTCACGCAGATCGCGGCCGATTCCAAGTACTGGCTGTGGGTGAACGGCACCCTCGTGGTCTTCGAGGGCGGGCTCAAGCGGGGCCCCAACCGCACGGACACCTACTACGACGAGATCGACCTCGCTGCGTACCTGAAGAGCGGGAGCAACACGGTCGCGCTGCTGGTGTGGTACTTCGGCAAGCAGGGCTTCTCGCACAACAGCAGCGGCAGGGGCGGGCTGCTCTTCCAGTCGGACATCGAGGTCGGCTCGACGACGAGCCGGCTGGTCAGCGACACCGGCTGGAAGCACACCGTCCACCCGGGCTACTCGAACAACACCAGCGGAACGCAGGTCAACTTCCGGCTGCCCGAATCGAACGTCCACTACGACGCCCGTGCCGCCGCCGTCGTGTCGGGCTGGCGGTCGCCCGGTTTCGACGACAGCGGCTGGGCGGCGCCGACCGATTTCGGTGCCGCGGGCTCCGCGCCCTGGAACGGCATCGTCGAGCGGCCGATCCCGCAGTTCCGCTACTCCGGTCTGAAGTCCTATGCCAACGCGTCCTCCCTGCCCTCCACGGGCCAGGGCCCCACCCCGATCTGGGCCACCCTGCCGTCCAACCTTCAGGTGACCCCGTTCCTGAAGGTGGACGCCCCGGCCGGTGCGGTGATCGGCGTCCAGACCGACCACTACGACGACGGCGCGGGCCTGGTGGGCATCGAGCCCGGGACGCAGTACAACATGCGCGCCACCTACATCTGCTCCGGCGGGGTGCAGGAGTTCGAGTCGCTGGCGTGGATGAGCGGTACGGCCGTGCGGTACACGATCCCGGCCGGGGTGACGATCCTGGAGCTGAAGTACCGCGAGTCCGGCTACGACACCGACTTCGCCGGGTCCTTCAGCAGCAGCGACGCCTTCCTGGACACTCTGTGGACCAAGGCCGCCCGCACGATGTACGTCAACATGCGGGACAACTACATGGACTGCCCCACCCGTGAGCGGGCCCAGTGGTGGGGCGATGTGGTCAACCAGCTCAAGGAGGGCTTCTACACCTTCGACACCAAGTCCCACGCGCTCGGCGAGAAGGCCATCGCCCAGTTGGCCTCCTGGCAGGAGTCCGGCGGGGTGCTGTACTCCCCGATCCCCACCACCATCTGGACCAACGAACTGCCCGTCCAGATGCTGGCCTCGGTGTGGTCGTTCTGGACGTACTACCTCTACACCGGCAACGCCGACGCCGTCACCGTCGCCTACCCGGCGGTGAAGAGGTACCTGAACCTGTGGACCCTGGACGGCGACGGCCTCGTCAACCACCGGGCGGGGGACTGGGACTGGGAGGACTGGGGCACCAACATCGACGCCCGCGTCCTGGACAACTGCTGGTACTACCTGGCCCTGGACACCGCCGCCAGGCTCGCCGACCTCAGCGGCAACAGCGGTGACGTGGCCGGCTGGCAGAGCCGGCGCGACAGCATCAAGGCCAACTTCGACCGCGTCCTGTGGAACTCCTCGCGGGGCGAGTACCGCTCGCCCGGCTACACCCGCGACACCGACGACCGCGCCAACGGCCTCGCCGTCGTCGCCGGTCTGGCCCCCGCCTCGCGCCACAAGGCCATCACCGAGGTGCTGCGCAATCACCTCAACGCCAGCCCGTACATGGAGTTCTACGTCCTGGAGGCGCTGTACCTGATGGGCGCGGCCACCGTCGCCGAGGAGCGGATGCGCAACCGCTTCGCCGCCCAGGTCGCCGACCCCGCCTGCCACACCCTGTGGGAGCTGTGGACCAAGGCCGACGGCACCGACAACCACGCCTGGAACGGCGGCCCCCTGTACGCCCTGTCCGCCTACGCCGCCGGTGTCCGCCCCACCAAGCCCGGCTGGGAGACGTACGAGGTCGTCCCGCAGACCGGCACCCTCACGAAGATCAACACCGTGACGTCCACCGTCGAGGGCGACATCCGCTTCGGCATCGTGCGGGACGGCACCCAGGTCACCCTGACCCTCACCTCGCCGGGCGGCACGACCGCGCGCGTGGGTGTCCCGACGTACGCAGGATCGTCCCCGGTCATCAAGGCGGGCGCCACCACCGTCTTCACCGGCGGTTCCTCCACGGGGAGCGTCAACGGGCTGAGTTACGACGGCAAGGACGCGTCGTACGTCTACTTCGTCGTCCAGCCGGGAACGTGGACGTTCACGGCGACCGGCGTGGGCCGGCTCGACAACCTCGCCCTGGGCCGACCGGTCACCAGCAACAACAGCCTGGAGAACGCCAACTGGGGCAGGGACCGGCTCACCGACGGCAAACTGACGAGCGTCAGCGGAGCACGGGGGTACACCAGCAACGAGTTCGCCTCCGCCGATGTCGCCGCGAACCCGGTGTGGGTGGAGATCGACCTCGGCGCCGACACCGACCTCGACGCCGTACGCCTCTTCCCCCGCACCGACACCACGGCCGCGGGCGGCGGTACGGCGGGCTTCCCGGTCGACTTCACGATCCAGACCCGGCCCGACGGCTCCAGCACCTACACGACCGTCCGCACCGTCACCGGGCAGGCGAACCCCAACGGCCTGGTGCAGACGTACGGCTTCAGGACCACCACCGCCCGCTACGTGCGACTGCAGGCCACGCGGCTCGGCGCCCCCGCCTCGGACGAGACCACCAAGTACCGCCTCCAGCTCGCCGAACTCACCGTCCCCACCGCCGCGACCACCGTCACCAGCAACTACACCCTGGAGAACGGGGACTGGGGCAAGACCCGCATCCTGGACGGCACCCTCACCAGCGCGACCGGTGCCAAGGGCTTCACCAGCATCGACTTCCCCTCCGCCGACGTCGGCGGAACACCCGTCTGGATCGAGGTCGATCTCGGCGCCGACCGGGCGATCGGGCAGGTCACCCTGCATCCGCGCACGGACATCGGTGGCTCGGGTGGCGGTACGGCGGGGCTCCCGGTCGACTTCACCTTCCAGACCCGGCCCGAGGGATCGAGCACCTACACCACGGCCCGGACCGTCACGGGGCAGTCCAACCCGGACGGAGCGGCTCAGACGTACACGCTCAACGCCACGGGTCGCCATCTGCGACTTACCGTCACGAAGTTGGGTAGGCCGGCCACGGACGAGACGACCAAGTACCGTCTCCAGCTCGCCGAGATACGGGTCGTGTAGCAGGTCCGCCGCCAGGGGTGCGCTCGGCGGACGACGCCCGGCACGGGTTCCGACTCGTGCCGGGCGTCGTCCGGCGGGGCACCCCCGATGCCGTACTACGGTCCCGCATGGTCCCCATACGGCAGCCAACGGATGGGTGACGTTTCCCACGACGTCGGTCGGGCGCGGTGGAAGCGCACGGCGGGACGTCGTCCGTATCGTCCCGGGCGGAGCCTCACTGGGCCGGTCGCGCCGTGGACCGGCGCGGTACGAGCGCGGGGGAGAGGGTGATCTTGGCCGACGGGCGGCCGCGATCGGTGATCCGTGCCAGCAGGAGCCGTACGGCGTTCCTGCCCATCTCCTGGCCGGCCTGGTCGACGCTGGTCAGCGAGACCGGGCCGAACGCGGCGAACGTGGTGTTGTCGTACCCGGCCACCGAGAGGTCGCCCGGAACGGACAGCCCGGCCTCGGCGACCGCTTCGAGCACGCCCATGGCGACGATGTCCGCCCCGGCGAAGACGGCCGTCGGCCGGGCGGAGGCGGGACGGGCCAGCAGCTCCCGCGCGCCCTCGCGGCCGCCCTCCTGGGTGTAGCTGGTGGAGACCACGTCGGTCCACTCCTCCAGTCCGTGCGCCCGCATGGCCTGCCGGTATCCGTCCGCGCGCCGGGCGTTGGGCATCTCCAGCAGGCGTGTCGGATCGGTGTCGTGGTGCTCGATGTGGGCGATCCGCCGGTGTCCGAGGCCGGCGAGATGGCGGACGACCGAGGCCGCGCCCTCGAAGTCGTCGTCGGTGACGGTGTCGTACGCGGGAGAGGACGTGTGGCGGCCGACGACGACCGTCGGCACGGCGGTGCCCACGTTCTCCAGATGGGCCCGCGACGAGACCGGTGCGACCAGGACGAGGCCGTCCATGCCGCGGTCGATCATCGCCTCGGTGACCCGGGCCTCCTCCTTCTCCCCGTTGCAGCCGGGCCCCAGGAACACCTGGTAGTCCGTCTCCTCCAGCGAGTCGGTGATGCCGTCGAGGATCTCGGCGAAGAACGGGTTGCGGATGTCGGGCAGCATCACACCGATCGTGTACGTCTGCCCCCGCAGGGCCCGGGCGCCCGCGTGCGGCCGGTAGCCCAACTCCTCGATCGCCCGGCGCACTTTGGCCTGCATCGCGGGGCTGGCCCCGTAGGCGTTGCGCAGCACCTTGGAGACGGACGTGACGGACACCCGGGCGTGACGCGCGACGTCGACGATGGTGACCCTGCGCTGCGGTGCTTGCGGCTCCATCCGGTCCTTGCCTCTCGGGGAATGTGGGGCCGAGTGTAGGTGGGATTCCCCAGTTCAGGGCGCGGCACCGAACAAGGGGAGGCGCCGTCCCCGTCACGCCACCGCGGTGTGTGCGCGACGTCTTGACGTCGGGCCGGACGCTCCTTAGGGTCTGGCCACACTCTTTGGGAAACGTTACCCAAAGCCCTCTGGCTCCCGCCCGGGCCGGATCGCAGCTTTCGAGCCGAACCCCCAGGACGAAGAGATCGGCGGCGCCCCAGCGGGGCGTAGTCGGAGTACGCCCAGCAGATGGTCTGAATCGTTTCAGAAGAGGAGGTTCGGTGCCCGTCACCCCGCACGAGCAACTTCCGGACGTCGACCGGCCCCCGGGCCCGGAACCGGCCCCACGGGTGCGGAGCGCCCGGACCACCCCGCCGTGGTGGTTCGCCCTGCCCGCGATGCTGCTCTTCGCCTTCGTCGTCCTGGTGCCGAGCGTCCGCGGCGTGTACTACGCCTTCACCGACTGGGACGGACTCGACCCCGATTTCTCCTTCGTCGGCCTGGACAACTTCACCGCCATGCTCGACGACCCGGACGCGAAGCAGGCGGTCTGGCACACGCTGCTGATCGCGGTGGCGATCACGGTCATCCAGAACGGGTTGGGGCTGCTGCTGGCCCTGGGAGTCAACTCCGCCATCAGGTCCCGCAACATCCTGCGGGTGTTCCTGTTCGCGCCGGCCGTGATCACCCCGATCGTCACCGCCTACCTCTGGCGGAACCTGCTCGGCCCGGACGGCGCCGTGAACAGTCTGTTCGGCGCGGTGGGGCTGGACGGATGGCGGCAGGACTGGCTCGGCGACCCGGAGCTGGCCCTGTGGTCGGTGGTCGGGGTGACCGTGTGGCAGTACGCGGGCTACTCCATGGTCATCTTCCTGGCCGGACTGCAGTCGGTGCCCAAGGAGGTCCACGAGGCCGCGTCCATCGACGGGGCCGGTCCCGTACGACGTTTCTGGTCGGTGACCAGGCCCCTGCTGGCTCCGGCCCTCACCATCAACCTGATGCTGTCGATCATCGGCGGGATCAAGCTCTTCGACCAGGTCTACGCGTTGACCGGCGGCGGCCCGGGACACGCCACCGACACCATCTCGACACACATCTACAAGGACGCCTTCACCCTCGGCGAGTTCGGCTACAGCATCGCGCTCGCTGTCGTCCTCACGATCATCGTGGCGGTCGTCTCGGCCGGTCAGTACGGCCTATCTGCGCACCATGCAGCGTCACCTGGTCGAGGGCCAGTCCCGGGCCGGCGACGACATCGGCAACGTGGCGCTCAAGGCTCCGGTGTACGACTGGGGGTACACCGGCCGGTTCGGCGACGAGATCAACTGGGGCAACGGCATCGTCCTCGTGCCGCGGCTGCTGTACGAGACGTACGGCGACACACAGACGATGAGCCTCCACTACCCGCGGATGCGGGCCTTCCTGGACTACATCAGGACCCGGAAGGCCGGTACCGGAGCGGACGCCTACCTCGTGGACGTGGCCCTCGCCGACTGGATCGCCAGTGAGAACACCTCGGGCCGCATCACCGGGACGTGGGGCTACCACCAGATCGCCGACCGCATGGCCCGGATGGCCACGCTGCTCGGACGCGACGCCGACGCCGCCGAGTACCGCGGCCTCGCGGCCAACATCAAGGACGCGTTCAACGACGCCTTCTACAACGCGGCACTCGGCCGGTACACCGCCCAGGGCGACCGGGGTGCCACCGGAGCGACACAGGCCGCGCAGGCGCTCGCGCTGGACGAGGGGCTGGTACCGGAGGGCGAACGCGGGAGGGGTCCTGGACGCGCTCGTGGAACTGGTCCACGCACACCGGCCGTTCGGGGGCGGGCCGCACCTCGGCGGCGGCACCATCGGTCTCTCGCCGATCGTCCGTGCCCTGCACGAAGGCGGCCGCGACGACGTCCTGTGGGACGTCCTCCAGGAGGACACCCGCCCGAGCTACGGCCACTTCATGGCCCCCACCACCGCCAACCCGGGCGGTCTGACGACCGTTCCCGAGCAGTGGGACATGGGCAACTCCAAGAACCACATGATCCTGCTGCAGATCGAGGAGTGGTTCCACAGCGGCGTGATCGGCATCCGCCAGGCGCGCGGCAAGGCGGGCTACCGGGAACTCGTGATCGACCCCCGCCCGGTGGGCGACCTCACCCATGCCGAGGGCGGCTATCGCACCCCGTACGGCGTGGTGTCCGTGCGGTGGACCCGCGCAAACGGAAGATTCCGCCTCGACGTCGAGGTCCCGCCGAACACCACGGTGGAGATCCGCATGCCCACCGGCGACCGCGCCCCCCAGGTCGTCGGCTCCGGACGGCACACGTTCACCACCCGCGATCCACTGACCGATGCCCCCGAAACCGAGAGGAACAAGGCGTGAGCCACGAAGGGCGCAAGGCTGAGGATGCCGACCGCGACGGCGGTGAACGGACTCCTTCGCACGGACACGGACCGCTGTTAGGCCGTCGAACCGTTCTCGCAGCGACAGCCGGAGCCATGTCTACAGGAGCCAGTGCCATGACGAGTGGAACAAGCGCGGCGGCGGAAGCGTCCCCCCGCCCGCACGGCGGCCCCGTACGGGGGCTGACCGTGGAACACCGCACCGATCCCCTCGGTGTGGACGCCGACCACCCCCGCTTCGGATGGCGCACATGGTCCGAGACCCGAGGCTGGCGACAGGGGGCGTACCAGATCCTCGTCGCCGGCTCCCCGGACAGGCTGAGCGCCGCCCGTGCCGACGTCTGGAACAGCGGGCGCGTGCCCTCCTTGGACTCGGTGGCCGTCCGATACGCGGGCGAACCGCTGCGCGCCTCGACGCGTTACCACTGGACCGTCAGCGTCTGGGACGCCGAGGGCCGTCCGGTCGGCACCTCGGCCCCCGCCTCCTTCGAGACCGGCCTGATGAGCACCGACGGTGTGACGGGATGGGACGGCGCGCAGTGGATCGGGATGAAGGGGAAGACCCCCGGATCGGGCGGCGCGCCCATGCTGAGGAAGGTGGAGCCCCTCAGGACCGGCAGCCGTCGACGGGTGCGCGAGGCACGGTTGTACATCTCGGCCCTCGGTGTGTACGAGGCCTACGTCAACGGGCACCGGGTGACCGTGCCGCAGGACGGCGACCGCACGATCGAACTGCTGCCGCCGGGCTGGACGAACTACGACGCCCGCGTCAACTACCTGACCTACGACGTCACCGACCTGGTCCCGCACCGACCGCAGGTCACGCTCGGCGTCGTCCTGGGCAACGGCTGGTACAACGGCCGTGTCTCCGACGGCAGCACCTACTACGCGAAGGGCGGCAACGCCCTCGCCGTCAAGGCGAAGCTCCTGATCACCTACTCGGACGGGACGACACAGGCGGTCGTCACCAGGACGGACGGTGGCTGGAAGGCCACCGACACCGGCCCCTACCGGGCCGACGACATCTACGACGGCCAGACGTACGACGCCCGCGAGGAGCTGACGGGCTGGTCCGCGCACGGATTCGACGACTCGGCGTGGTCGGACGTCGAACGCGTCGCCTTCGAGGACAGGTACCCGGACGTGCGACTGCTCGCCTACCCGGGGGAGACCGCGCGCTTCATGGACCGTTGGGACCTGCGGCCTCGGTCCGTCACCGTCGTCACCGGCGTGACCGGGCAGGACGACAGCCCCAACGGCAGAGGGCGCGTCGTCGTGGACCCCGCCCGCACGGTGACCGACCCCGCGCGGGCGGCCACCGCCCCGGTCACGATCGGCAGGGGCGAGACCGCCGTCTTCGACCTCGGCCAGAACATGGTCGGGGTGGCCCGCTACGGCCTGCGCGGTCCGGCGGGAGCCCGGGTCGAGTTCAGGTTCGCCGAGATCCTCAACGACGACAGTGCCGGCGCCGACGGTCCTGTTGGTTCCGTGTACCGGGCCAACCTCCGCAGCGCCAAGGCCACCAGCACGTACATCCTGAAGGGTGACCGGCAGGGGGAGACCCATCAGGACTCGCTGACCTTCTACGGTTTCCGGTACGTGTCCGTCACGGCGTCGGAGACCGTCACCGTCACCCGGCTCACGGGCAAGGTCGCCACCTCCGCCGCCGGCGAGATCGGCACCGTCACGACGAACGATCCGGACGTCAACAAGCTGGTGAGCAACGTGCGTTGGGGGCAGCGCGGCAACTACCTCTGGGTGCCGACCGACTGCCCGCAGCGCGACGAGCGCCTCGGCTGGACCGGCGACACCCAGGTCTTCGCCACCACCGGCCTCTACAACGTGGACGCCGGTGTCTTCCTCAGCCACTTCCAGGACACCGTCGTCGACTCCCAGGCCATCTACGGGGCGGACAAGGCGCAGTACACCGGGGTCGCCCCCGGCGGCCGCTACAACTTCCCCGGCGGCGGCAGCGGTTGGGCTGACTGCGGTGTCGTCCTGCCCTGGACCGTGTGGCAGATGACCGGCGACACGACCGTCGTCGAGCGCAACTGGCCGTCGATGACGCGCTATCTGGACTGGATCCGGGAGTAGACCGGCGACACCTACGCCGGACAGGGCTCCCTCACCGGTGACTGGCTCGCACCGCAGAAGACCAGCGCCCAGCTGATGAGCGACGTCTACTACGGCTACTCCGCCCGGTTGATGGCGCACATGGCACGCGCGACAGGCCAGGCGGCGGACGCCGACGAGTACGAGCGGCTCTTCGGGCGCGTCAGGCAGGCGTTCATCAGCAAGTACCTCAGCACCGAGGGCGGGCGAGTCACCCTCAGGTCCAGCCTGGGCGAGGCCTCCCCGATCGAACCCGGCTCCGACCCCGACCAGAAGACGGAGGACAACACCCAGAGCGCGCTGCTGTGGGTCCTCAAGCTCGGCTTCTACGAGACGCAGGCCCAGCGCCGCGCCCTGGTCGGCCATCTGGCGGACAACATCGCGAACGACGCGGCCTACAAGGAGGCGCACCCGGACAGCATCCGGGTCGGACACGCCGAGAACACCCTGTCCGTGGGCTTCCTCGGCGTCAACGTCCTCGCCCCCGTCCTCACCGACGAGGGCCGCGCGGACCTGGCGTACAAGCTGCTGCACCAGGACGCCCTGCCGTCCTGGCTGTTCTCGGTGAAGAACGGTGCCACCACGGTCTGGGAGCGCTGGAACTCCTACTCCGAGGACGAGGGGTTCGGGCCCGTGGGCATGAACTCCTTCAACCACTACGCCTACGGCGCGATCATGGAATGGATGTACGCCTACATGGCCGGCATCGCCCGTGACCCCGAGAGCCCCGGATTCAAGCGCTTCCTCCTGCGGCCCCACCTCGACCCCACGGGGAGGATCACGCGGGTGCGGGGCGTCCACGAGTCGCCGTACGGAGAGATCCGCAGCGAGTGGGAGATCGCGGACAAGGGCCGGACCCTCGTGTACGAGGCGGTCGTGCCGGCGAACAGCGAGGCAGCCCTCCGCCTGCCCGCCGCCTCCGCCGACGCGGTTCGCGAGGGACGCACGCCGCTGGCCCGCGTGGACGGCGTACGCTTCCTCGGCCACGCGGACGGGGTGTCCTCGTACCGCTTGCCGTCCGGCCGGTACGGCCTGACCGTCGACCTGCGCTGACGTCGAAGCGCGGGGAGGGGCGGGGTCGGGGCGGGTCGGGGGAATTTTGTCACCGCTCTTGACGCACGCCTCTCGGTCGACATGAATGTGACCGCGCGGTCACATGGTCGACCTCGCTCTACGCGGGCCTGTGTACGCCGGGAGTATCGATGACACGAGGGGTGGCGCGCGGTGCGGCCGCAGCCGTACCGCGCAGCGCGGATGTGGCCCAGCGGGCCGGTGTCTCGCGCAAGACGGTGTCGCGCGTCCTCAACAACGAGCCGTACGTCTCCGAAGACGTCCGTCGACGCGTCCTCGAAGCCGCGGAGGAACTCGGTTACCGACTGAACCACGCGGCCCGTGCGCTGGCCTCCGGCCGGAACCGGTCCATCGGCGTCGTGGCCCTGGGAACGGCCGGATACGGCACCGCCTCGCTCCTCGTGGGCATCGAGAGGGCCGTACGGGACGCCGGTTACGCGCTGCGCATGGTCAACACGGCGGACGGGGAGCCGGAGGGCATCGCGGGAGCCGTGACCTCGCTCCTCGAACAGGGTGTGGACGGCATCGTCGTCTCCGAACCCATCGTGGAGGGGCACGTCGACGTCAGGGTCGACGTACCGCTCCTCTTCCTGGGGGCACCACCGGCCTTCACCTCGGCCCGGACCCTGACCGTGGGTGTGGGCGCGTACGAACTGGCGAGGGCGGCCACCGACCACCTGCTCGATCTGGGCCACACGACGGTCCACCACCTCGCCGGTCCACGGCAGTGGTACGCCTCGAAGGACCGTGTCGAGGGCTGGCGGGCGGCGCTGGCGGCACGCGGAGCGTACGAACCTCCGCTGCGCGAAGGGGACTGGACACCTGCCTCCGGTTACGAGGCGGGCCGCGCGCTGGCCGTGGACAGTTCGGTGACGGCGGTGTTCGCGGCGGGCGACGAGATGGCCATCGGTCTGATCCACGCCCTGCGGGAGGCCGGCCGCCGGGTGCCGGAGGACGTCAGCGTCGTGGGCTTCGACGGCAATCCCGTCTTCGCCTACGTCACCCCTCCCCTGACCACTGTGCGTCAGCCCTTCGACGAGGCGGCACGGGAGGGGATCCGGCTCCTCGTGCACGCCATCGAGGAGCCGGAGACCGATCTGCCCCCGATGGGCGAACCGCCGGTAGAACTCGTCGTCCGCGGCTCGACCGCCCCTCCACCGCCCGGCCACGCCCGGTAAGGCACCCCCGCCCGACCACACACCCCTCCTCCACCACCGCCGGAGCCGCAGTCGTCCAGAACACACCGGGGTCGCCCAGTCCGCCACGAGCAACGGTGCTCCGGTCATCCAGTGGAACGACCTGAACGTCGACGCCCAGCTCTGGAGGATCGTCCGCGTCAACTGAGCGGACGACGGTCGCGCCGGCCTGTCCCACTGTGTGACGGGGGACAGGCCGGCGGTGAACCGTGTCCGTATCCGTCGTGGCTCAGAGACCGCCCGATCCGTCGTGGCTCAGAAAATGCCCGGTCCGGGGGTGAGGATGCCGCTCGGGTCGTAGCGGTCCTTCCACTCGGTGAACCGGGCCCACATCGAGCCGTAGTGCGCCTGCCAGTCGGCCTCGGTGAAGGCGCACGCGCCGTGCGGGTAGCGGAAACCGCCGACGGCGGCCGCCTCCTGGTAGTAGCGGTAGTTGCGGTCCATCATCCGTGACGCGAAAGCGGGATCGGGGCCGGAGCCCGCCGAATCGGTCAGCACGCTGACCAGCCAGACCCAGGGGCCGCTCGCGTCGCCGGGCAGGCGCAGCAGCGGTCGGCCGTAGCTCGAACGCAGCATCGGGAAGACCAGCCCGAAACCGGTCGGGCCCAGGTCCTCGGGGGTCAGCGAGTTGAACACCGACTCGACGTACTGCTCCACGGCGCCGTCCGGCAGGAACAGGTCCGACCAGGGCTTGACCTTCGCGTCCCAGTCCAGGTTCGCCGCGAACGAGTCGTAGAGGTTGGTGACCAACGAGATGTAGTCGAGGTAGGGGTAGTCCTCGAAGACCGCCGCGTCCGCCGCCGGGCTGAGCCCACGGAGCAGGTGGGTCGCGTCGGGCACCTCGCCCGGGTTGTGGAAGACGGTGGCCCACAGCGTCAGGGGCTGTGCCGTGCCCGGTTGGGGGATGCTGCCGAGCGAGTCGAACTCGCCCCGGTTCGCGAGGACGCGGATGTCCCGGAAGAACGTCGGTATGTCCGTGTACCCGATCCGGTACGTCCGGGCGAGCTGCTTGGCCGGCACCAGGTCGATGGTCGCCCGCGTGATCACCGCGCACTGGCCGAGTCCGGCGAGTGCCGCCTCGAACAGCTCGTCGTTCTCGGTGCCGGAGCACCACTTCAGCCGGCCCTCGCCCGTGACCACCTGGAGCAGTTGGGCGTGATCGACCTGCGCGCCGACCCGATAGGCCGACATCATCCCGATGCCGCCCATGGACAGCGTCCCGCCGACCGTCGTCTTGATGTAGCTGGTGATCGAAGCCGGGGTGAGGCCCTGCTCGTACGCGGCCTCGATCAGGTCCTTCCACAGCACGCCGGCATCGACGTCGGCGCCGTCCGTGCCGATCGAGTGGATGGTGTCCAGTGAGCGCATCTCGATGACCAGGCCGTCGCTGACGAGCGGTTGACCGAACATCGCGTGGTGCGCGCCGGCCGGCGCGACCTGGATGTCGTGGTCGGCGCAGAAGCGGACCATCTTCCTGATGTCCTGGACCGAACCGGGCCGGAGCACCGCGCACGGTCTCCGGAACACGATGTTGCCCTGGTCGTGCGCGTTCGCCGCGAGGGCCTCCGCGTCGAAGGTGAGGGTCCCGTCGAGAGACGGCGCCGCGGCGAACGAGGTGCTCTCCGCGGCTGCGGCCTCGGTCACCCACTGCCGGGCGACCAGGTCGAAGCCCGCCACGAGGGCTACGGCGCCGGCTCCGAACCGGGACAGGAACTGACGTCTGCTGGTGTGACCTTGTTCTGTGCGTGACATGACAGCCTCCGTGGTGTTGGCGCGGCGGATCGTCGTCACACCGCCTCGGGTTCGTCCTGCTCTTCTGTCGTCCTGCTCTGCGGCGAAATCGACAAAGCGAGATCCCTGAATTCCGCCTGCGGCCATCATGACTTCCAAAAGCCCGCCGCGCTGCACGTTGTAGCCCGTCGGCAACGCCGCGCAGTGAGAGACCGCCCTGGATCGGGGTCGATTCCGCATCGTCGAGGAGGGCTCGGTCTCCAACGGGGATTGGCACGTGTAAGAGATTCCGGTACGGCTCAACTTTGGCAAATGATGCCCAGGTTGACGATCCGTCACCCACCTGGGTGATGATACGATCACCGCACTTACCGAACGGACGGATAGGTGCAAAAGGAGCACCTCTCGCCATGGGTGGCGGCCCTGGGTGGCACCCCCGGAGTGGCTGACCTTCGGTCTGTGCGCATTGACGGAAATTCAGTAGCTGGCTTTCAGCCGCCTGAAAAGGGTCTCATGACGGAATACATACAAAATCCGGCACTCTGGGCGCTTGTGGTCGTAGCCCTTGTCGCTGCCGTCCTGATTGTTCGTCAGCGACGAGCGGCGCGGAGGTTACGACAGGAGATCACCAAGCTCAGGAACCACTACGGTGAGCTGGAGAGCCAGTACGCGGAGTCCGTCCGCGCGGCCCAGCAGGAAGCCGAGGGAGAAACCAGGACGGCCCTGAAGTCCGCCATGCGGACCCTGCAGGGTCTCGCCGCCGAGCAGCAGCGCATCATCTCCGGGCTGCAGCGGAAGTACGGCGACTCCGTCATGCTCCAGGACCTCCTGGAGATCGACCACATGAACGCGCAGTTCGGCCGGCGTGCCCAGTCCATCGCCGTGCTGTGCGAGGGCTGGCTCGGCCGGCACCGTGACGTTGCCTCGGTGTACGACGTGGTCCGCAGCGCCCAGGGAAGGATCCGGCACTTCCAGCGGGCGCAGATCCTGTCGAAGGTCGACTTCGGTATCACCAGCCGGGCCGTCGAACCGGTGGCGCTGGCGCTCGCGGAGTTGCTCGACAACGCGACCAGCTACTCCAGCCCGGACACCGTGGTCGAGATCAACGTCCGTTCCGTGCCCAAGGGCGTCTGCATCATCGTCGACGACGCCGGTGTCGGTATGAACGAGGAG
The DNA here is from genome assembly GCF_053592095.1 of Streptomyces sp. NPDC002787. NCBI lineage: Bacteria > Bacillati > Actinomycetota > Actinomycetes > Kitasatosporales > Streptomycetaceae > Streptomyces > Streptomyces sp. NPDC002787. The sequence continues at coordinate 99,991 of NZ_JBSFVC010000013.1, forward strand.
GAGAAGGCCAGGGCCGAGAAGCTCCTGACGAGCGAGCGGGCCACGGGTGTCTCGGGGCTCGGCAACCCTCCGCAGTTCGGCTTCGCGGTGATCGGTGTGCTCTGCGAGCGGTTCGGCTTCACGGTCTCGGTGGACTCCACCTCCCCCTACGGAGGTGTGCGGGCGGTCGTGCTGCTGCCCGACGAACTGCTCACCACCATGCCGGAGCCCAAGCAGCCGACGGTGTCGGTGGACTCGGTGGAGCCGGTGGCGTCGAGGGAGATGCCGGCGGCCGTGGAGGCGGGTCCCTCGTCGTACGAGTCCGAGCCGGAGCCCTCGCTGCCCATCGCCATGACCGAGGACGGTCTGCCCAAGCGGCGGCGCAAGCGGCCGATGGCCCTGGTCTCGACCGGCCCGTCCGCCGCGCCGGCCCCGAAGCGCCCCAGTGAGGAGACGGCAGCGATCATGGCCGCCTTCAAGCAGGGCACGGACGCGGGCCGCGCCACGCATGCGGAGGCGGCGGAGCGGCCGAGCAGCACCCGTGACGCAAGCAGCGAAGGGCACGAGGCCGAATGAACAACGATCTTTCATGGATGCTGGACAGCGCCCTGGAGATCCCCGGAGCTCTCCACGCGGTCCTGGTCTCCTCCGACGGGCTGCTGCGAGCCCGTTCGAAGGGCGTGGACAAGGACGACGCGGACAAGGCCGCCGCCGCGATGAGCGGGATGCAGTCGCTCAGCCGCTCGCTGGCGTTCTTCTGCTCCCGGTCGGATCTGCGGTGGCAGCAGACACTGGTCGAGTTCGACGGCGGCTGGATCTTCCTGATCTCGGCCGGTGACGGCGCCTACCTCGCCGTCTCGGCCTCCTCCGACGTCGACATGGCGGACATCACCTTCCGCATGCAGCAGCTCGTCGGTCAGTTGGGCAAGGTCATGACCGCACCACCCAGGGAGAGCAGCGTGGTAGGGCCATGACCGATTCCGACAAGCAGGAGCACGAGGCCGCCGAATTAGTACGGCCGTACGTCATCACCGGCGGCCGCAGCCTCCCCGGCGAGAGCCAGTTCTCGCTGATCACGCTGGTCACGGCGGCGGCCGACCAGCAGCAGCGGCCTGCCCGCCTCTCGCCCGAGGAACAGAACCTGCTGCGGATGTGCGTCGGCGGCTATCTGTCCGTCGCCGAGATCGCGGGGCACACCCAACTGCCGGTGGGAGTGGTGAAGATCCTGCTGGCTGCCCTCTCCGAGGCCGGCTACCTCGTCACCCGCCCGCCGGAGACCCGCGCTCCCGTGGCCAACCTGCAGATTCTCGAGGAGGTGCTCCATGGTCTCCAGTCCAAGTTTGGATGAGCGGGCGTACGTCCCGGACGGCGGGACGCAGACCGCCGTGAAGATTCTGGTCGTCGGGCACTTCGCGGTGGGCAAGACCACGTTCATCGGGTCGATCTCCGAGATCTCGCCGCTCTCCACCGAGGAGACGATGACCCAGGCCGGCGAGGCGATCGACGACCTCAAGGGCGTCCAGGGCAAGACCACCACCACGGTCGCCATGGACTTCGGTCGTCTCACCGTCAGCGACCGCGTGGTGCTGTATCTCTTCGGCACACCCGGCCAGCAGCGCTTCGTGCAGATGTGGGAGGACATGGCCCGTGGCGCCCTCGGGGCGCTCGTGCTGGTCGACCCCGAGCGGCTGGCCGACTCCTTCGCCGTGATCGACCTGATCGAGCAGTACGGACTCGACTACGCGATCGCGGTCAACCATTTCGACGGTTCGTCCATACGTGACGCCAGGGCGCTGCGCGAAGCGCTGGATCTGCTCGACGACACCCCCATCGTCACCTGCGACGCGCGGGACGAGCGGTCGTCGGCCGAAGCACTGATCACGCTCGTCCGCTACTTGATGGACCGCGCCCGTTAGGAGCAGAGCAGACATGACCTCCGACCCCTCCCTCCCCTCACCACCACCCGGCTGCCCGGCCCACGACAGCGGACTGCGGGTGCCCCTCTACACGCAGGAGTACGCCGCCGATCCGCAGGCGTACTACGCGCACCTGCGGGGCTACGGGCCGACCGCGCCGGTCGAGATCGCGCCCGGCGTCGACGCGACCCTCGTCACGGACCACGCGACCGCGCTGAAACTGCTCCAGGACCCCGGCAACTTCCGCAAGGACGCCCGCCGTTGGCGAGACGTCGCCGAAGGCAAGATCGGCCCGGACAGCCCGGTCGTGCCGATGCTGGGCTACCGCCCCAACTGCATGTTCACCGACGGCGCCGAGCACGCGCGACTGCGCCAGGCGGTCACCGACAGCCTCGCCAAGGTGGACTCGCGCCGGCTCAGCGACATGACCAAGCGGGCCTCCGACTACCTCATCGCCCAGGTCGCCGCCCGCGGCTCGGTCGACCTGATGAACGACTACGTCAAGCAACTGCCGCTGCTCGTGTTCAACGAGCTCTTCGGCTGCCCGGCCGACATCGGTGACCGGGTCGTCTTCGGTATCTCCGGAGTCTTCGAAGGCGTCAACGCCGAGAAGGCGAACGAGGTGCTGGGGCAGGCCGTGTTCGAGCTGGTGGCGCTCAAGCGGGCCAGGCCGGCCGACGACGTCACCTCGTACCTGATGCGGCACCAGGCGCGGCTGTCCGACGAGGAACTGGTCCACCAGCTGATCCTGCTCCTGGGCGCGGGCGCCGAACCGCTGCGCAATCTCATCGGCAACACGCTGCACCGGCTGCTCCTCCACGACCGCTACGCCGACGGCGGCCTGATCGAGGAAGCCATCGACGACACGCTGTGGGAGAACCCGCCCATGGCGAACTACGCGCCGCACTACCCCGCGGCCGACATGGAGTTCGGCGGGACGAAGATGAGGGCGGGCGACCTGGTCCTCGTCAGCATGACGGCCGCCAACACCGACCCGGCGCTCGCCGCCGCCCGCCGGGCCGGCGGTGGTCGGGCCCACTTGTCATGGAGCGCCGGCCCGCACGCCTGCCCCTCCAAGGAACTCGCCCGGCTCGTCACCATGGTGGCCATCGAGAACCTGCTCAACCGCCTGCACGACATCGAACTCGCGGTGCCCGAGGACAGCCTGACCTGGCGTCCGGGTCCCTTCCACCGTGCGCTGGCCGCGCTTCCCTGCCGCTTCACCCCGCAGGTCGTGCCGCGGCCGAATCCGCCCCGCGCCACGGAGGCAACCGCACGCGGCGACAACGCCCCGGCGAACCGGAAGTCGGAGCGAGGTGTGTGGGGCTCCTTCCTGTCCTGGTTGAAGGGGTGACGCACGCAACAGCCTGTAACAGAACGCACTGCATGAGTGTTCAACCAAAGGGGTAGTAACGCGGCGGCATTCGTGGTGACCAACGAACAAAGGGAGGTGTCGTGGACCACATATCCACCGGCGCCGCTTCTGCTCGACATCCGGACATTTCCCGCCGCTCCCGACGACGCGCCGCGTTACCCCACGCGGAGGCCACGAGGGGCGTGACCCGCCACCAGTCGCCGCGAGACGAGATACCCGCCGAGGTCGGCGGGTATCTTTCTGTGTCCCCTCGCGCCCTCGGCGCCCGGGCAGGCTCCGTGCCCGGAGCCCTCCTCCCGCGCTCCGAGCAGCGGGAGGAACACCGGTGAGCGCCATCGGATCCGGCGCTCCGGACGCCCGGACGGACCGGACGCTCGGCGGGCTCGTGACGGGCCAACTGCTGCGGCTGTGCCAGGTGTCCGGGCTCGGCCGAGCCGACGCCGAGACATACGCGCACGTACTGACCGACTCGCTGGGAGCGACGGCCGAACGGCCCCTGGACCTGCCGCCCCCCTCCCAGAGCTTCCTCTCCGACGACTCCACTCCGGTGGAGTTCTCACTCTCCTTCACACCGGACGCGCCGCCGAGCGTGCGCGTCCTGCTGGAACCGGGATGCGGTGCCGACAGCCTCTGGGAGAACGGCCGCACCGGACTGCGCGTCGTCCGGTCGATGGCGCGGCGCTGGGGCTTCGCCACCGAGCAACTCGACATGCTGGAGGACCTGTTCTTACCCCCTGACCCCCAGGGTCTTCTGGCGCTGTGGATCGCGCTGGAGCTGCGCCCCGGCGGTGTTCCCAAGGCCAAGGTGTATCTGAACCCGTCGGTGTCCGGTCCCGCGCGGGCCGCCGGGACGATACGGGAAGCACTGGACCGGCTGGGCCACCGGCACGCCTTCGACGCGCTGCCCCCGGCCGACGGCTATCCGTTCTTCGCGCTCGACCTGGGCGACTGGGCGGCGCCCCGAGTGAAGATCTACACCACGCATCACGGCCTGCCGACAGCGGCCGTCGGCGGTCTGTGCCGGATGGAATCCGGCCCTGACAGCGGGGTGTTGGAGGACTTCCTCCGCACGGCGGGCGGATTCGACGACGGCAGGGGACTCCCGCAGGCCGCGGCGGCCCCGGCGGCCCGGTTCGACCGGCGCCCCGTCCTCGGCTGCCATTCCTTCACACGGACGACCGGCGGCCCCACCGGCTTCACCCTGCATGTCCCGATCAGGGACTACGCCCGGGACGACGGGGAGGCGCTCCGCCGGGCCGGGACCGCCCTCAGCCGCCACGGACTGGACACCGGCGCGCTCGAACGATCGCTGGCCGCCGTCACCCCGCGGCCGCCGCAGGACGGTGTCGGGCTCATCGCGTATCTGGCGCTGGCCCACCAGCAGGGGCAGCCGCCCCGGGTGACCACGTACATCTCATCGGAGGCCTACGAGGTCCGGCCGCCGAACACCCCGCCCACGAGCCAGGACACGCCGTCATCCGCACGGCACGAGCCCGGTCGTCGGCACATCATCCACACCGCTAGCAGCACGTCAGGAGCAAGGATCAGAGTGGAGCCCTACCGCATCAAGGTCGTCGAGCCCATCGCGCTCACCACTCGGGAACAGCGCGAAGCGGCGCTGGAACGAGTGCACTACAACCTCTTCGACCTCCGGGCCGAGGAGGTGACCATCGATCTGCTCAGCGACTCGGGCACCGGCGCCATCTCGGCCGCGCAGCTCGCCGCCGGCATGGAGGGCGACGAGTCCTACGCCGGCTCGCGCTCCTTCTACCGCTTCCACGAGACCGTGACCGAACTGACCGGCTACCGGCACATCCTGCCGGCCCACCAGGGGCGCGCCGCCGAACGCATCCTCTTCACGACGCTCCTCGAACCCGGCGGCATCGTCCTGTCCAACACCCACTTCGACACCACCCGGGCGAACGTGGAACTCTCGGGGTGTCAGGCGCATGACATCCCCTGCGCCGAGGCCCGGGACCTCGACAGCAAGCAGCCCTTCAAGGGGAACATCGACCTGGACGCGCTCCGGCGCACGCTCGACGGACCGGACGGCCCTCGCGTCCGGGTCGTCATCATGACGATCACCAACAACGGCGGCGGCGGCCAGCCGGTCTCCATGGAGAACCTGAAACAGACCGCCGAGATCTGCCGTCGGCACGGCGTCCCGATGATCCTGGACGCCGCCAGGTTCGCCGAGAACGCCTGGCTGGTGACCCGCCACGAGGAGGCCTACCGCGACCGTACGCCCCGCCAGGTCGCCGAAGAAGCGTTCCGGCTGGCCGACGGCTGTGTGATGAGCGCCAAGAAGGACGGCATCGTCCACATCGGCGGCTTCATCGGACTCAACGACCCGGAACTCGCCGAGAAGTGCGAACGGCTCCTGATCGCCACCGAGGGTTTCGCCACGTACGGCGGTCTCGCGGGACGCGACCTCGACATGATGGCCACCGGTCTGCTGGAGGTGACCGAGCCCGCCTACCTCGCGGAGCGGGCCGACGTCGCCGCCCACCTCGCCGACCGCGTCCGCGGGGCCGGCGTCGACATCCTCGAACCCCCGGGCCTGCACGCCCTCTACCTCAACGCGGGCCGCATGCTGCCGCACATACCGCCCCACCACTACCCGGGCCACGCCCTCGCCTGCCGCCTCTACCTCGAAGGCGGCATCCGGTCGGCCGAACTGGGTTCCCTCTACCTCGGCGAGGAGGACGAGGACGGCAACCCCATCAAGAGCGCGCCGTACGAACTGGTCCGACTGGCGCTCCCGCGCCGGGTCTACACCCGCAGCCACTACGACCACGTCGGCAGGACCCTGGAAAAGATCGCCAAGGACGCGGAATCCGTCCGCGGCTACCGGATCGTGGAACAGTCCCCGATCCTGCGGCACTTCCGCGCCAAACTGCAGCCGGTGACCAGCTGACAGCTTGCTCGCAGCCGTCCCTGAAGAACAGGCCCTGACCGTCCCGCGCGGCACACCGACCGGCGGGACGGTCAGGCGGCGCGGCAGAGCACCGCCGGATCCGCGAGTGCCGGGGCGGGGGCCACGGTCGCGTGCACGGGAGGGGCGGGGCGAACGGCGGGCACGGCCTGCGAGCGGCTCCGCGCGAAGACGACGAGACGCAGCACCGCGAACCGCGCGACACCGGCGAGTGCGGAGGCGGAGAGATAGACGAGCTGTTCGAGCACCGCGCTCGGTGCGGTCACCCACTCCCGCAGAACGGACATCGCCAGGCAGGTCGCGGCATACGCGGCGGCTGCGGACCCCGCGGACTGCACGTGCTGGCGCCAGGTCGCGCGCCCGCCCGTGCCGAAGGAGAAGCGGGCGTGCAACTCGGTGGCGAGCAGGGTGGAAACGACGGTCACCAGAGCGTTGGCCACGCCCCAGGGCATCCAGGAGGCGAGGGCCACTACCGCGAAGCTGGAGGCGAGCCCCACTCCGCCGCCGCAGAGCACGAAGCGGGCGAAGGCGGTGTAGGCGCCGGGTGCCCCCTGTGAGACCTTCCGTCGGTGATTTCTCATGGAGGAAACGCTACGTTGCGTTCACTAAATCGGCAACGAATTTGTTGCGTGTGGTGGAGATATATGCAGGTCATAGATAGTTAATCGTTGCAATGTTTCTCTAGTAATGCAACAAGCTGAAGTGTGTGCCCCCGCCGCGAACGGCGACCTGGTGCACTGGACCCAGATCGGCAACGCGCTCGACCGCCGAGCCAGCTGCGACTGCCGCTCGACACGGCTTCCTCCGGTTCCGCTGCCACGACGGCCGGTTCTGGCTGATCGTCACGAACGTCAGCGGTGACGGCAATCCGCTGTCCACGGCCACCGACCCGGCCGGGCCCTGGTCCGATCCCCCGTCACCGGCGCCCTGCTAGCCTCCGGGCGCACCACCAGCACGGTCGGACGACCACCGGCCGGCGCGCCGCCCGCACCCCAAAGGACCCCATCACCACCATGCTCGACGGCACCCGTTCGACGACGGCGCCCAGCCACTGGCACGACCGTCTGCGCCTGTTCGGGTATGCCGAACGCTCCCGGACCGATATCCGTGACCGGCTGGTTCCGCCCTTCCCCGAGCCGGGCACGCGCGTGTGGGAGCGCATGGGACTCGGCCCGGAACGGGCGTACCGCATCGCGAAGGCGATGGGCTGGCTGGGGCCGTTGCTCGTCGCTCTCCTGGCCGGCGCGATGCGCTTCTGGCGTCTGGGCCGACCGCACGAACTCGTCTTCGACGAGACCTACTACGCCAAGGACGCCTGGTCCCTGCTGCGGTTCGGCTATGAGGGGACCTGGCCGGACCGCAGGACCGCAGACCCGCAGATCCTCGCCGACCCCCAGGTGATCCCGCTCTCCGAGACCGGGTCCTTCGTCGCGCATCCGCCGGCCGGCAAGTGGGTGATCGCCGTCGGTGAGTGGATGTTCGGTCTCACGCCGTTCGGCTGGCGCTTCATGACGGCGGTCCTCGGCACGCTGTCGGTACTGCTGCTGTGCCGAATAGGCCGCCGTCTGTTCCGGTCCACGTTCCTGGGCTGCCTGGCGGGCGCGCTGATGGCGATGGACGGCCTGCACTACGTGATGAGCCGCACCGCTCTGCTCGACCTGGTCGTCATGTTCTTCGTACTGGCTGCTTTCGGATGCCTGTTGATCGACCGGGACCGTGCCCGGGCCCGGCTCGCGGCGGCTCTGCCGGTGGCCGCGGACGGCCACGTCGGCCCGGACCGGGACACGGGAGAACGTACGGGAACGGGACCGCGTCCGTGGCGGCTCGCGGCCGGCCTCTTCCTGGGCCTCGCCGCCTCGACCAAGTGGAACGGCTTGTATTTCCTGGTCTTCTTCATGGTCCTGACCGTGCTGTGGGACGTCGGTGCCCGCCGCGTCGCGGGGGCGGACCGCCCGTACCGCGCGGTGCTGCGCAAGGACCTCGGCCGGTCGGTGATGTCCCTCGTCCCGGTCGCCGCGGTGACGTATCTGGCGACGTGGACCGGCTGGTTCCTGTCCGACGGCGGTTACGGGCGACACTGGGCGGACGGCCGCGGCGGCACCTGGTCGTGGATCCCGGCCCCGCTGCGCAGCCTGTGGCACTACGAGGCCGGCGTCTACCGGTTCAACGTGGGACTGGACGCCTCCCATGACTACGAGTCGAACCCGTGGAGTTGGCTGGTCCTCGGCCGTCCCGTGCTGTTCTCCTACTGGTCGCCCGAACCGGGAGAGGCCGGCTGCCACGCGCTGACCGGCTGCTCGCAGACGGTGCTCGCCCTCGGCACACCACTGCTGTGGTGGTCGGCGTGCTGCGCCCTGGTCTACCTGCTCTTCCGGTGGGCACTGCGCCGGGACTGGCGCGCGGGCGCCGTGCTGTGTGCCGTGGCCGCCGGCTACCTTCCCTGGTTCCTGTACCAGGACCGAACGACCTTCTCCTTCTACGCCGTCGTCTTCGTGCCGTACCTGTGCCTCGCCGTGGCGATGACGGTGGGCGCGCTGCTGGGGCCGCCGGGCGTGCACGCCGAACGCCGCCGACGGGGCGCGGTGGCCGCGGGCACGCTCGTCCTGCTCATCGCCTGGAACTTCATCTACTTCTTCCCGATCTACTCGGGCCTCACGATCCCGTATCCGGGCTGGCGCTCCCGCCTGTGGCTGGACACGTGGTTCTGAGCGTTCGGGTGGGTCAGAAGCGGGCGCCGACGTCCGCGCCGTTGGCCGGGCGCAGGAAGGTGGAGGAGGGGATGGCGCCGGTGGCCGTCCTGGGGCCGGTGATCGTCCTGGCGTCGGTGCTGGTGAACGACCAACCGCCGCCGAGGTTCCAGGAGTTGCCGCTGCCGGTGGAGGTCGAGCCCAGCGACGCGTCGGTGCCGTTGGCCGCGGCCAGGTTCTTCGTCAGGGTGCTGGAGGATCGGTTGAAATTGAACCCGGTCTTGGGGTTGTCCCACGCGGTGCAGCGCTCGATCCTCATCCTGCCCGGGTTGTTGTTGTCGACGAAGCCGCCGGCGGAGTTGTCCCACGCCATGCTGTTGCGCACCGTGTGGTCGGCGGCCACCCCGTTGCCGCCCATCTTGAAGCCGTTGCCGTCGCCCTGGTAGTCGGGCAGGTTCCACCGGTTGAACCCGTTGCCCCACGCGAGGGTGTTCTCGACGAGGATCGGCGAGTCGTCGAACATCCAGAAGTCCAGACCGTCATCGGCGTTGTTCCACAGTCGGGCGCCGCGCAGTACGTTGCCGCTGCCGGACCCCTCCTTGATGGCCAGCCCGTCGGCGCTCTCGCCGTTCTTGCGGGGGTCCCGGTTGCCGTGACTGTCCAGGTTCAGGATCTGGTTGTTGCCGGAGGCGCCCTGGAGGTGGAACCCGGACTCGTAGTTGTCCCTGGTGACGAGGCGGTCGAAGACATTGCCGCTGGTGTCCAAGCCGAACACGCCGTAGGGGCCGTGGACGATCTCCAGCCCGGTCAGCCGCCAGTGTTCGCCCTCGATGTGGACGGCGCCGCGCTCGGGCCGGGGGATGGACGAGCCCACCGCTCCGGGCGTGTACGGCATGTTCTCGCCGTCGATGATCACGCGCTCGTTCTCGTGGTTGCGCAGGGTGATGGGCTGGCTCGCCGTGCCGCTCTTGAGGAGCTGGATGTTCGTGCTCGGCGCGTACGTTCCGCCCCGGATCCGGATCGTGGTCCCCGCCTGTGCCAGATCCACCGCGCGCTGGATCGTCTTCAGCGGGGCCGCGAGCGTCCCGGCGTTGCTGTCACTGCCGTTGGTCGCCACGTACAGATCGACGGCTTGCACCTGACCGCCGGCCTCCACCGACCGGTGCGCCGGTGCGGCATGAGCGGCGCCGACGCAGGACAGGACGAGGAATCCGGCCAGGAGTGAGGAGAGACAGGCCGGCAGGATGGGGGGTGTCAGGCGCATGGTTCGTCTCCCGGGGTGCGGTGGTGCAACGGCGAGCGGTGGAGGGAAAGCGCTTTCTGGAGTGAAGCTAGGTTCTTGCCGTGAGCGCGTCAATACACATGTGCATGATTCGTGTCCGTGTCCATGAACAAGCGACGACGGTGATGCCCAGCGCGGGCGAACCACGTGAGGTGCACCCACGCGCGCGGGGGTGAACGGCCGGCCAGTAGAGTGCGCCCCTGTTGCCCCCGAGTGGGCGACGTGCAAGCCGTCCCCCGAAAACCGAGGTAGCGAGCAGTGACCCCCGCACGACCAGGACCGACTCCTGCCGTCACCGTCGTCGGGATCGGAGCCGACGGCTGGGGCGGACTCCCCGACGCCTCCCGCGCCGCCCTGCGCGACGCCGAGGCCCTGATCGGCGGCCCTCGCCAACTGGACCTGCTGCCCCCGGAGTGCGCCGGGGAGCGGATCGCCTGGCCCTCACCCCTGAGGCCCGCCGTGCCCGTGCTGCTGGCCGCGCACGCCGGCCGCCGGATCGCCGTACTGGCCAGCGGGGACCCCATGTTCTACGGCGTCGGCCGCGCCCTCGCCGAGGAAGCCGGTGACCGGCTGCGCGTCCTGCCGCACCCGTCCTCCGTCTCCTACGCGGCCGCCCGCCTCGGCTGGCCGCTGGAGGACGTCGAGGTCGTCACCCTCGTCGGACGGCCGGCCGCCAGGCTCGCCGCCGCCCTGCACGACGGACGGCGGCTCCTGGTGCTGAGCGCGGACGCCGGCACCCCCCGTGAGGTCGCCGCCCTGCTGCGAAACCGTGGCTTCGGGCCCAGCCGGATGCGGGTCCTCGAACAACTCGGCGGGGAGAACGAGCGTACGAGCGACGCGACCTTCGCCGACGACTGGGCGCGGACGCACCCGCCCGGCGACCCCCTCAACGTCGTCGCCGTCGAGTGCCGCCGCGCCCCGGACGCGCTGCGGCTCGGTGCCGTGCCGGGGCTGCCGGACGAGGCGTACGAGCACGACGGGCAGCTCACCAAGCGGTATGTGCGCGCCGCCACGCTGGGGGTGCTCGGCCCGGCGCCCGGGGAGTCGCTGTGGGACGTCGGCGGCGGCTCGGGCTCGATCGCGATCGAGTGGATGCGTACGCACCCGTCCTGCCGGGCGGTCACCGTCGAACGCGATCCGGTACGGGCCGAACGCATCACCCGCAACGCCGAACGGCTCGGCGTGCCCGGGCTGCGGGTCGTCACGGGTGCGGCGCCCGCCGTACTGTCCGAACTGCCTTCCCCCGACGCCGTGTTCGTCGGCGGCGGACTCACCGCGCCCGGACTCCTCGACGCCTGCTGGGAGGCGCTGCCCGTCGGCGGGCGGCTGGTCGCCAACACCGTGACCCTCGAGTCCGAGGCGCTCCTCGCCGAGGCCCACCGCCGCCACGGTGGCGAACTGGTGCGGCTCGCGGTGGCGCACGCCGTGCCGGTGGGCGGCTTCACCGGGTGGCGGCAGGCGATGCCGGTGACCCAGTGGGCCGTGCGGAAAACCCTCAACACCCTTCCTGGAGCAGACAGATGACCGTGTACTTCATCGGCGCCGGCCCCGGCGCCGCCGACCTGATCACGGTGCGCGGCGCCCGGAGACTCGCCGCCTGCCAGGTCTGTCTGTACGCGGGCAGCCTCGTCCCGCGCGAACTGCTGGCCGACTGCCCGCCGGACGCCCGGCTGGTGGACACCGCCCAGCTCAACCTCGATGAGATCACCGCCGAGTTGGTGCGCGCGCACGAGGAGGGGCACGACGTGGCCCGGCTGCACTCCGGGGATCCGTCCGTGTTCAGCGCGGTCGCCGAGCAGATGCGGCGTCTCGACGCGGCAGGAGTGCCGTACGAGGTGGTGCCGGGCGTGCCCGCCTTCGCCGCGGCGGCGGCATCCCTGAAGCGGGAGCTGACCGTGCCGACCGTCGGCCAGACCGTCATCCTGACCCGGATCGCCAACCGCGCCACGGCCATGCCGGAGGGGGAGGACCTGGCAACCCTCGGCCGCAGCGGCGCGCTGATCGTGCTGCACCTGGCCGCCAAGTACGTGGACCGCGTGGTCGGGGAACTGCTCCCGCACTACGGCGCCGACTGCCCCGCCGCGGTCGTCGCCTACGCCTCCCGGCCCGACGAACTGATCATCAGGGGCACGCTCGACGAGATCGCCGGGAAGGTGAAGGAGGCGGGTGTGCTGCGCACGGCCGTGATCATGGTCGGGCGGACGCTGGGGGCGCAGCAGTTCCGCGACAGCCACCTGTACTCGGCGGAGCGGGACCGGCACAGCTGCTGACGGGGGGTGTGTGCCATCCCGTGAGCTCTCCTGAGCGACATCCCCCGGGACGGGTCCGGCGCCCGGGCACAGGGAGTCCGGCGCCGGCCCGACGGCAGCGAACGGCTCGTCGCGGCGGTCCCGGCCGGGTACGCCTTGGCGGAACAGCGCCGGGTCACCCTGCGCGACCTGACGGCCCACCTCATCGTGTGCTGAGCTCGCCGAAGCCATCCGCACCGGCGCCCCGATGCAGGTGCCGCCCTCCGACGACCCGGGTGTCCCGCTGCCCGCAGCACGACTGAGCACCCTGCTCGCCGACACCCCCCGCGTACTCACCGCCGACCGAGTGCTGGCCTGACCACCTGACGAGCCCTCGCCGGCCCGGCGCACCGAACCGGCGTGGGCGGAGAGGCTCCGTGACGATGGGTAAGCGCCTGGGCCTGGGAACGGTGGCCTCGGCGGGTCAGCGGACCGCGCTGCGCCCCACCACCGACCCCGCCCGGTCGATGCAGATCACGTCGACCGCGACGGGCGCCCCCCGCAGTACGGTCAACGCCTCGTCGCGGGCCGCCGTCGCCACCAGGTCGCCCAGCGGCACCCCGGCCGCCTGGCACAGCTGGAGCGCGGCGAGCCCGGTGTTGGCGCCGGTCACCTCGGCGGCCAGTGTCTCGTCCGCGCCGCCGCGCCGGGCCAGTTCGGCGAGGAAGGCCTTGTCGACCTGGGAGCGGGCGGAGTGCAGGTCGAGATGGCCGGCGGCGAGCTTGGAGAGCTTGGCGAAGCCGCCGCAGATCGTCAGCCGTTCGACGGGATGCCGGCGGACGTACTTCAGCACGGCGCCCGCGAAGTCGCCCATGTCCAGCAGGGCGTCCTCGGGCAGGTCGTACTCGGCGACGACGGTCCTCTCCGACGTCGACCCGGTGCATCCGGCGACATGCCGGCGTCCGGCCGCCCGGGCCACGTCCACGCCCCGCCGGATGGAGTCGATCCAGGCAGAGCAGGAGTACGGCACCACGATCCCGGTGGTGCCGAGGATGGACAGGCCGCCGAGGATGCCGAGGCGCGGGTTCCAGGTGGAGCGGGCGATCTCCTCGCCGTGGTCGACGGAGACGGTGATCTCGACGTCGCCGGTGCCGCCGTGGCGGGCGGCGACCTCGGCGACGTGGTCGCGCATCATCTGCCGGGGGACCGGGTTCACGGCGGGTTCGCCGACGGGCAGGGGCAGGCCGGGCCGGGTGACCGTCCCGACGCCGGGGCCCGCCCTGAACACCACCCCGGAACCCGTGGGCAGCTGCCGTACCGTGACCCGGACCAGCGCGCCGTGTGTGACGTCCGGATCGTCGCCCGCGTCCTTCACGACCCCCGCCGTCGCGGTCGCGCCGGTCAGCTCCTCGGTCGCGAGGGCGAACGACGGAGTCTGCCCCTTCGGCAGGGTGATGGTCACCGGGTCGGGGAACTCCCCGGTCAGCAGCGCGGTGTACGCGGCGGTCGTGGCCGCCGTCGCGCAGGCGCCGGTGGTCCAGCCGTGCCGCAGACCGGTGTGCTTGAGTTGGGCCGCGCGACCGCCCTTCGCCTCACCGGCGCCTTGCTCTTCCCTGCTGCTCATGAACGGACCCGGACTCCCATGCACGTACTGATACTCGGCGGAACCACGGAGGCCCGCCGCCTGGCCGAACTCCTGCACGGCACCCCCGGCCTGCGGCTGACCAGCTCCCTCGCCGGGCGGGTCGCCAGCCCCCGACTGCCCCCCGGCGAGGTCCGCGTCGGCGGCTTCGGCGGCGCCGACGGGCTGGCCGGGTGGCTGGACGAGCACAGGGTGGACGCACTCATCGACGCCACCCATCCTTTCGCCGGGACCATGAGTTTCCACGCGGCACAGGCGGCCGCCACCGCCCATGTTCCCCTGCTCGCGCTGCGCCGGCCCGGCTGGGTCCCGTCCGACGGCGACGACTGGCACGACGTGGCCTCCCTGGCGGAGGCGGCGACGCTGCTGCCGGCGCTCGGCCGACGGGTGTTCCTCACCACGGGGCGCATGGGGCTGGCCGCCTTCGCCGCCCTGGACGACCTGTGGTTCCTCGTACGGTCCGTGGACGCGCCCGAGGCCCCGCACCCGGCCCGTATGGAGGTCCTGCTCGACCGTGGCCCCTTCACCCTCGACGAGGAGCGCGCGCTGCTGCGTCGCCACCGCGTCGACGTCGTCGTCACCAAGGACAGCGGGGGAGCGGCCACCGCGCCGAAGCTGACGGCCGCGAGGGAGGCGGGCCTGCCCGTCGTCGTGGTGCGCAGGCCGCCCGTGCCGGAGAACGTCCCCGCCGTGGCGGACCCCGAGGCGGCGGCCCGCTGGGTCGAACAGCGCCTCTCCGCCCGTTGAGCGGCGCTGTCGGGTCCCTGGGCAGGGCGCCCTACCCGCCGAACGCCGACAGCCAGGCGCGGCGCCCCGCCCGTGGCGCGGCGCCGCACGCGCTCATCCCTCCGGGTAGCGGCGAGGCGTCCAGACGATCTCCTCGCCGTCCCCGCGCCTTACGGCCCGGGTCTGCGAGGAGCCGACCAGCAGGATCGTGCGCATGTCGACCTCGGCCGGGTCCAGGTCCGCCAGCCGGACGATCCGGACGCGTTCACCGGAGCCCCCCACGTCCCGCGCGACGACGACCGGGGTGTCCGGCGCCCGGTGCTCCAGCAGCAGCTCCCGAGCCTTGCCCACCTGCCAGGTGCGGCTGTGCGAGCCGGGGTTGTACAAGGCCAGCACCAGGTCCGCCGAGGCCGCCGCGCGCAGCCGCTCGGCGATGACCTCCCAGGGCTTGAGCCGGTCGGAGAGGGAGAGGGTGGCGTAGTCGTGCCCGAGCGGGGCGCCCGCCCGGGCCGCCGCCGCGTTGGCGGCGGTCACGCCCGGCAGCACCCGCACCGGGACGTCCGCGTACTCCTTCTGGGAGGCGACCTCCAGCACCGCCGTCGCCATGGCGAACACACCCGGGTCGCCACCGGAGACGACCGCGACCCGCCGCCCGCGCCGGGCCAGCTCCAGGGCGAACTCGGCGCGTTCCGACTCGACCCGGTTGTCCGAGCCGTGCCGGACCTGACCCGCGCGCTGCGGCACCCGTTCCAGGTAGGTGGTGTAGCCGACCAGATCGTCGGCGGCGGCGAGCGCACCCCGCGTCTCGGGCGTCAGCCACAGCGGCCCGGCCGGCCCGGTGCCGACCACGACGACCTCACCCCGTTCCCGGGACTCGGGCCGCTCGGCGTCGACCTGGCTGGGCAGGACGGCCACCGAGAAGTACGGCACCGACTCCGCGTCCACGTCCGCCAGTTCGGCGAGCCGCTCCCCGGCCATGGTCGCCCGCTCGACGTAGCGGGCCTCGCTCAGCCGTCCGGAACTCTCCAGCGCGCTCCGCACCTTGGTGAAGGTCCGCCCCAGCTTCATCACCACGGCCACGTCCGTCGCGGCGAGCCGCGCGGTCAGCTCCTCCTCGGGCAGCGTGCCCGGCAGGATGGTCAGCACCTCCTCGCCCTCGGCCAGCGGGGTCCCGAGCCGGGCCGCGGCGGCGGACACCGACGTGACCCCGGGGATCACCTCGGTGTCGTAGCGGTCGACGAGCCGCTTGTGCATGTGCATGTAGGAGCCGTAGAACATCGGGTCGCCCTCGGCGAGGACCGCGACCGTGCGCCCGGCGTCGAGATGCGCGGCCAGCCGGGCCGACGCTTCCGTGTAGAACTCCTCCATCGCGCCCTTGTAGCCGCCCGGATGATCGGTGGTCTCCGTCGTCAGCGGATACATCAGCCGTTCCTCGATGTGGTCGGCGCGGATGTGTTTCGCGGCGATCGAGCGGGCGATGGACCGGCCGTGGCGGGCGCTGTGATACGCGATCACATCCGCCTCGCCGATGACCTCGACGGCCCGTACGGTCATCAGGGACGGGTCACCGGGGCCGAGCCCGACCCCGTACAGCTTGCCGCTCACTCTTCCTCACTCGCGATCGCGTTGAGCGCGGCGGCGGCGATGGCGCTGCCGCCCCGTCGGCCGCGTACGACGATGTGCTCCAGGCCCGACGGGTGCGCGGCCAGAGCGTCCTTGGACTCGGCGGCACCGACGAACCCGACCGGGACGCCGATGACGGCGGCGGGCCGGGGCGCGCCCTCCTCGATCATCTCCAGGAGGCGGAAGAGCGCGGTGGGCGCGTTGCCGACGGCGACGACCGAGCCCTCCAGCCGGTCCCGCCACAGCTCCAGCGCGGCGGCGCTGCGCGTGGTGCCCAGCTTCGCCGCCAGCTCGGGAACGGCCGGGTCCGAGAGGGTGCAGAGCACGTCGTTGTCGGCGGGCAGCCGCTTGCGGGTGACTCCGCTGGCGACCATCTTGACGTCGGTGAAGACGGGCGCGCCGGCGCGCAGGGCCTCGCGGGCGCGGGCCACCACGCCGGGCGTGTACGCCAGGTCCCTCACGAGGTCGACCATCCCGCAGGCGTGGATCATCCGGACCGCGACCTGGCTGACGTCGGCGGGCAGGGCCGCGAGGTCCGCCTCCGCGCGGATGGTGGCGAAGGACTGGCGGTAGATCGCCGGGCCGTCCTTCTCGTACTCGTACGTGGTCACGGTGGTCTTCTCGCTGCTCTCGGTCGGCATACGGCTGTCGGTCGTCATAGCTGTCGGTCGTGCGGTCGTGCGGCTGTAGGTCGTGCGGATCGTGCGCTGCGTGGGGCTTATGAGGTGATCGCCGCCAGGGCGGTGGCGAGTCGGGAGGCGTCGGCCATGGGCGCGGTGCGCGGTTCCTGTCCGGGGGCGGTGCGGGAGACCTCGTAGCCGCCGCTCGGGACGGCCACCACATCGATCCGCTCGCCCGGGGGACGGCCGCAGCGGCGCTCGCATCCGGACCAGTACAGGGGGAGGCCGGCGCGTCCGGCCGCGGCGAGGCCGGCGGCCGCGTCCGCTCGTACGTCGGCCTGTGACTTCGCGCACCCGGGCCGCCCGACGCACGCGCCGACGCGGAGCCACGGGGAGGCGGGATCGATGACGAGGTTGGTGGCGGAGAGCCGGGCCAAGGCGTCGGCCGCCTGTCCGGAGTCCAGGCCCGGCACGGGCACGACGATGCCGCGCCAGGGGGTCAGACGCAGTTCTCCGGCGGGGTCCTGGGAGGCCACATCCGTCAACTCCCGCCACTGGAGGGCCGAGAGGCGGCCGAGGGGGACGTGTACGGAGAGGGCGGCGCCGACGATGCCGGGCAGGGGTCCGTCGCCGCCGGGTGTCCCGGCCCCGGCCGTTCCGTCCCCAGTCGTTCCGCCCCCGGTCGTGCTCGCGGTCTCGATGCCGTCGTCCGTCAGGCGGTGTCGGACCCGCTGTGTCAACTCTCCCTCGGGCAGCTGGAGTTCGGCCACCCGCCAGACCCGGGTCCCGCTCGTCCGCACCGCCTCCAGAAACGTCTCGGCGGCCGCCAGCGCGGCGCGGGGCGCGTCCGCGTCGGACACCAGAAGAGCTTCGTCGGCCGTTCCGAGGCGCAGCACCGCCGAGCCGTCGTCGGTCGCCCGCACGGTCACATCGGCGCCGAGACCGGCCACGTCCCCCCGCCCGTCGTCGAGCGCGAACAGGAACCGGCCGGACAACGCCCGCGCCGCGTCGCTCGCGCAGAGCGCCGCGTCGAGGCCCGTCAGCCACGGCCGTACGTCGCGCAGGCCCTGCCCGTCGAGCCCGGACAGCGGAGAGGCGACGATGTTGCGCACCCGCTCGTGCGCGGCGGAGGGGAGCAGACCGGCGGCGCTCAGGGCCTCGGCCAACTCCGCCCCGCAGCCGTCGGCCAGGCCGCGCAGCTGCACATTGCCACGCGAGGTCAGATGCAGCTCGCCGTCGCCGAGCCGCCGCGCCGCCTCCCCGAGGGCCTCGGCCTGGGAGACGGTCAGCACACCACCGGGCAGCCGTACGCGGGCCAGGGCCCCGTCGTCCGCCGTATGCAGCCGCAGGGATCCGGGGCAGGCGTCACCTCGGTCCCGTGAGACCACTGTGGCCTGGGAGGATGAACGGGGGGCAGCCATGGACATGGCGGCGAGCATACCCACCCCCACAACGGGATGTATGCCCCACCCTTTTGAGCCGACCCTTACTATGCTCCGTGGTGGATCATCCGGTCCACCGACGCCACGACGGCGACAGGGGAGGAAGCCCGGTGTGAGTCCGGCGCGGTCCCGCCACTGTGAGCCCGGCCCACGAGGGCCGGGCGAGCCAGGAACTCCCTTCCCCAGCACCTCGGGCCCGCCCGAGCAGGGGAGACTCCGATCCGACACCGCCCGGGGCGCGGACCCCGAGGAAGGCCCAGCCGCCACATGATCCTGCTCCTGTCGACGTCCGACACCGACCTGCTCAGCGCCCGCGCGGCAGCCGGTCCGGTCCCGTACCGCTTCGCCAACCCCTCCCGCCTCGCCCTCGACGACCTGCCCGCTCTCCTCGACGGCGCAGACCTGGTCGTCGTACGCCTCCTCGGCGGCATCCGCGCCTGGCAGGACGGCCTCGACCTGCTGCTCGCCGACGGCCGCCCGGTCGTCGTCCTCACCGGCGAACAGGCCCCTGACGCCCAGCTGATGGCCGCGTCCACGGTCCCCGTCGGCATCGCGGCCGAGGCCCACGCCTATCTCGCCCACGGCGGCCCCGCCAACCTGGAGCAACTCGCCCGCTTCCTCTCCGACACGGTCCTGCTCACCGGCCACGGCTTCGAGGCGCCCGCGCCCGCCCCCGCGTGGGGCCCGCTGGAGCGCACCCCCCGTGACGGCGTCGACGGCCCCACCGTCGCCGTGCTCTACTACCGCGCCCACCACATGAGCGGCAACACGGCGTTCGTGGGCGCCCTGTGCGAGGCGATCGAGGACGCGGGCGGCCGGGCGCTGCCGCTGTACGTGGCCTCCCTGCGTGCCCCCGAGCCCGAGCTGGTCGAGGCTCTCCGTCCCGCCGACGCGATCGTCACCACCGTGCTCGCGGCGGGCGGCACCAAGCCCGCCGAGGCCTCGGCCGGCGGTGACGACGAGTCCTGGGACGCGGGTGCCCTGACCGGCCTCGACGTGCCCGTCCTCCAGGCGCTCTGCCTCACCTCCTCCCGGGCCGACTGGGACGCCAACGACGAAGGGGTCTCCCCGCTCGACGCGGCCAGCCAGATCGCCGTACCCGAGTTCGACGGACGACTGATCACCGTCCCGTTCTCCTTCAAGGAGATCGACGCCGACGGTCTCCCGGCCTACGTCGCCGACCCCGAGCGCGCCGCCCGCGTCGCCGGAATCGCCGTACGACACGCGCGCCTTGGCCACATCCCCGCCGCCGAGAAGCGTCTCGCGCTCGTGCTCTCCGCCTACCCGACCAAGCACTCCCGCATCGGCAACGCGGTCGGCCTGGACACCCCCGCGAGCGCGGTCGCCCTCCTGCGCCGACTGCGTGAGGAGGGCTACGACTTCGGCGGCGCCGATGTCCCCGGCCTGGCCTCCGGCGACGGTGACGAGCTGATCCGCGCGCTCATCGAGGCGGGCGGCCACGACCAGGACTGGCTCACCGAGGAGCAGTTGGCCCGCAACCCGGTCCGTATCCCGGCGGCCGACTACCGCCGCTGGTACGCCACCCTCCCCGAGGAGCTGCGTACGGCGGTGGAGGAGCACTGGGGTCCGGCGCCCGGCGAGATGTTCGTCGACCGCAGCCGGAACCCCGAGGGCGACATCGTCCTCGCGGCCCTGCGTTTCGGGAACCTGCTGATCCTCATCCAGCCGCCCCGCGGCTTCGGCGAGAACCCGATCGCGATCTACCACGACCCGGACCTCCCGCCCTCCCACCACTACCTGGCCGCCTACCGCTGGATCGCCGCCAGGGCCGACGACGGCGGGTTCGGCGCCGACGCGATGATCCACCTCGGCAAGCACGGGAACCTGGAGTGGCTGCCCGGCAAGAACGCCGGCCTGTCCGCCGCCTGTGGCCCCGACGCCGCCCTCGGCGACCTCCCCCTGATCTACCCCTTCCTGGTCAACGACCCCGGTGAGGGCACCCAGGCCAAGCGCCGCGTCCACGCCACCCTCGTCGACCACCTGGTCCCGCCGATGGCCCGCGCGGACTCCTACGGCGACATCGCGCGCCTGGAGCAACTCCTCGACGAGTACGCCCAGATCTCCTCCATGGACCCGGCCAAGCTTCCCGCCATCCGGGCCCAGATCTGGACGCTCATCCAGGCCGCGAAGCTCGACCACGACCTCGGTCTGAACGACCGTCCGGAGGACGACGGCTTCGACGACTTCCTGCTGCACGTCGACGGCTGGCTCTGCGAGGTCAAGGACGCCCAGATCCGCGACGGTCTGCATGTCCTCGGCAACCCGCCCACCGGCGCCGACCACGTCAACCTGGTCCTCGCCGTCCTGCGCGCCCGCCAGATCTGGGGTGGCACGACGGCCCTGCCCGGCCTGCGCGAGGCCCTCGGCCTCGACGAGTCCGCCGCGACCCGTACCACCGCCGACGAGGCCGAGGAGAAGGCCCGCGCGCTGGTCCAGGCGATGGAGGACGCGGGCTGGGACCCGGACGCCGTCCCCGCCGAGCACGGCGAACAGGTCGCCGCCATCCTGGAGTTCGCGGCCCGCGAGGTCGTGCCCCGGCTGGCCGCGACCACGGCCGAACTCGACCACACCGTGCACGCCCTCAACGGCGGCTTCGTCCCGGCGGGCCCCTCGGGCTCCCCGCTCCGGGGCCTGGTCAACGTCCTGCCGACCGGCCGCAACTTCTACTCCGTCGACCCCAAGGCCGTCCCCTCCCGCCTCGCCTGGGAGACCGGCCAGGCCCTCGCGGACTCGTTGCTGGATCGCTACCGCACGGACAACGGCGAATGGCCCACGTCCGTCGGCCTCTCCCTGTGGGGCACCAGCGCCATGCGCACGGCGGGCGACGACGTGGCCGAGGCCCTCGCCCTGCTCGGCGTCCGCCCGGTCTGGGACGACGCCTCCCGCCGGGTGACGGGCCTGGAGGCCATCCCCCACGAGGAGTTGGGCCGCCCGCGCATCGACGTGACCCTGCGGATCTCGGGCTTCTTCCGGGACGCCTTCCCGCACACGATCGGCCTGCTCGACGACGCCGTACGGCTCGCCGCCTCGCTGGACGAACCGGCCGAGGCCAACCACGTACGGGCCCACGTCCAGGCGGACCTGGCGGCGCACGGCGACGAACGCCGGGCCACCACCCGCATCTTCGGCTCCCGCCCCGGCACGTACGGCGCTGGCCTGCTCCAGCTCATCGACTCCCGCGACTGGCGCACCGACGCCGACCTCGCCGAGGTCTACACGGTCTGGGGCGGCTACGCCTACGGCCGCGAACTCGACGGCCGCCCGGCCCGCGAGGAGATGGAGACGGCGTACAAGCGCATCGAGGTCGCCGCGAAGAACACGGACACCCGTGAGCACGACATCGCCGACTCCGACGACTACTTCCAGTACCACGGCGGCATGGTGGCCACGGTCCGCGCCCTGCGCGGCACGGCCCCCGAGGCGTACATCGGGGACTCCACCCGCCCCGAGACGGTCCGCACCCGCACCCTCGTCGAGGAGACCTCCCGGGTCTTCCGCGCCCGTGTCGTCAACCCCAAGTGGATCGAGGCGATGCGCCGCCACGGCTACAAGGGCGCCTTCGAACTCGCCGCCACCGTCGACTACCTGTTCGGTTACGACGCCACCACCGGCGTGGTCGCCGACTGGATGTACGACAAGCTCACCGAGACCTACGTCCTGGACCCCGCCAACCGCGAGTTCCTCCAGCAGGCCAACCCCTGGGCCCTGCACGGCATCGCCGAGCGGTTGCTGGAGGCGGAGTCGCGCGGGATGTGGGAGAAGCCCGACCCGGCGGTCCTGGAGGGGCTGCGGCAGGTCTACCTGGAGACGGAGGGAGACCTGGAGGGCGACGAGGGCTGACGGCACGCGTCCGGCGGCTTCAAACGCGTCCGGCACCGGACCGGTCCCGGCGGACGGCTCAGGGTGAGCCGTCCGCCGGCAGTTCCAGACGCAGTCGGTAGCCCCCGTCACCCAGGTGGCCGGACGTCACCGTTCCGCCGAGGAGTTCGGCCCGCTGGCGCAGGCCGATCAGGCCGTGGTGGGCGCCCGGGAGGGAGAGGGCCGGGCGGCTGGGCGCGGTGTTGGTGACGGTCACGCGGACGCTGCCGTCCTGGTGGCGGACGCGGATGGTGGCGCTGGCGCCGGGCGCGTGTTTGCGGATGTTGGTGAGGGCTTCCTGCACGGTGCGGTAGACGGCGCGCTGGACGGGCGGCGGGAGGTCGGCGGACAGGTCCGTCCGCAGGTCGGTCTCGATGCCGCTGCCGGCGACCAGCCGTTCGAGGTCGGCGAGGGACGGCTGGGGAGTCAGCTCGGTGGGGCGGCTGCCGGAGGCACGCAGGACGCCGACCATGTGCCGCAGCTCGTCCAGGGTCTGCACGCTGAGCAGCCGGATCGTGGCCGCCGCCTCCTTCGCCTCCGGGTCCCGGCTGCCGACCTGGAGGGCGCCGGCGCGGACGGCGATCAGACTGACCTGGTGGGAGACGGCGTCGTGCATCTCCCGGGCGAGCTGGGCCCGTTCCTTCGCCAGGACGCTCTGCGCGACCAGCAGCCGCTCGTGTTCCCGGGCCTCGGAGACCTCGACGAGACGCAGGGACAGCTCCCGGCGGGCCTGGACGAGCTGCCCGAGGAAGAGGGGCGCGGTCGCCTGCGCCACGCTGTAGGTGAGCGGGATCAGGGCCTGCCGGTCGGACAGGTCGGCGAACTCCGGTGACGGCCACGACCACCAGGTGAGGTCGCAGACCGTGAACCCCAGCGCGCAGAGCGCCAGCAGCCCCCGGTGATGGGTGCGCGAGGCGAGGGTGTACAGCGCCACCAGCGTCGCGAACACCGCGTCCGTGAACAGGGCCGTCGGCAGGGCGAGCAGGAACGCCGGCAGCGGCAGCCGGCGGCGCATGACGAGAGCGAAGACCGCGAGCAGGGCGGCGGCCAGTTCCCGGGGGTGATGGATGCCCACGTCATGGATCCACACATCCAGCAGCGAGGCCGTCACCAGCACGGCGTCCGTGACCGGCGCGTGCGGGGCACGGGCAGGAACGCGCGACCTCATCCGCGCTCCCGGCCCCGGCCGGAGGGGTGCGACGGCCTGAGCAGCCCCGCGCGCTCCGCCAGCAGGGCCGCCTGCACCCGGCTGCCCACCTCCAGCTTGGTGAGGAGGGCGCTCACATGGTCCTTGACCGTCCCCGTGCTCAGATGCATCCGGTCACCGATGTCGGTGTTGGACAGCCCTTCGGTGATGAGGACGAGCACGGCGCGTTCGCGCTCGGTGAGCCGCTCGACGAGCCGGACGGCGGCCTCACGGGGGCCGTTCTCCAGATAGCCGTCCACCACCGTACGGGTCACCCGGGACGACAGCACGACGCCCCCGGCCACCAAAGTCCGTACCAGATAGGCAAGTTGCTCCGGGTCGGTGTCCTTGAGCAGGAAACCGGCGGCCCCCGAGCGCAGCGCGGCCGCCACGTACTCGTCCATGTCGAACGTGGTGAGCATGGCCACCACGGGAGGCCGCGGGAGTCCGCGGAGTTCGGCGAGGACGGTGAGCCCGTCCACGTCCGGCATCCGGATGTCCAGCAGGACGACCTCGGGGCGCAGCTCCCGTACCGCCTGGACCGCCCGGCCACCGGGGACCGCCGCCACGACGTCGATGTCGTCGGCGGAGTTGAGGATGTGCTCGAAGCCGGTTCGGATCAGGGCTTCGTCGTCGACCACCAGTACCCGGATCACCCGTGCCCCGCTCGCCGTCGGACCACCACTGGACCTCTCTGGACCCCTACGACGTCCGAAGCCGCCGCCGGGTTCCCTTTTTCCCGGTTTCCCGTCACCTGGCGGGAGTTGATCCGGCTGGTCGGCGGGGATTCTCCGGCCACTCGCCGGATGGGCACGCGTGTGGGGCGCCCCCGACTGTGAAGTCCATGACACAAGACATGTCGTCGGACTTGTCGTCCACGCCGACCGCCTCCCGCGCCACCGCCACCGAGCGTGCCGCCGAGGCCACGGTCCCGACCGCCGCGCCCGGCACCGCGGCGGACCGGCCCGCCGCGGTCTCCGGGGAGCCGTCGACAGGGCGGCTGGTGGGCATCGATCTGGCCCGTGGGCTCGCGGTGTTCGGCATGTACGCCGCCCACGTCGGCCCGGACCCGGCGGCCGGCGGGCCGCTGGGATTCGTCATGGAGCTGGCGCGCGGCCGCTCCTCCGCGCTGTTCGCGCTGCTCGCCGGTTTCACCCTGGTGCTGATCACCGGCCGTCCGCAGCCGCGTACCGGGCGCGCCGGACGGCAGGCGGTCGGCCGGATGGTCATCCGCTCCCTCGTGCTGATCGTCCTGGGATCCGCCCTGACCGCCCTCGACACCGACGTCGACGTGATCCTCGCCTTCTACGGGCTGACCTTCCTCGCCGTCCTCCCGCTGTACCGGCTGGGGACCGGGACGCTCGCGGTCCTCGCCGCCGCCGGAGCGCTCGTCATGCCCCAGGTCCTGTACGCGGTACGCCTGTCGATCGAGGAGGGAAGCTGGGCGGACACCGTCGTCGCCGGGGACCCGCTGGCCCGCATCGGCGACACGGACGGCTTCATGGAGCTACTGTTCACGGGTGAGTACCCCGTGCTCACCTGGATGTCGTTCATACTCGTCGGCATGGCCGTGGCCCGGCTCGACCTCACCCGCGGCGCGATCCGCACCCAACTGGCTGTCGTCGGCGGTGCGTTGGCCGTGCTCGGCCACGGCGGCTCCTGGCTGGCGCTGCGTCTCGTCCCGCACGCGCAGGCGACCGTCGCCGCCGCCACGGACGGTGACGGGGCCACCTCGGCCTGGTGGTCGGACACCGTCGGCCACCTCGTCGACGACACCCCGGCGGCCTGGCTCCTGGTGGGCGCGCCGCACAGCCAGACGACCTTCTCCATCCTCGGCAACACCGGCGTCGCCCTCATCGTCGTGGCGCTGTGCGTCACCGCCACGGACCGGCTGCCACGCCTGAGGCGCCTCACCACCCCGGTCCGCGCCGTCGGCATGACGGCCCTGACCGCGTACGTCCTCCACATCCTCGCCATCCGGGAGTTCGGCATGGAGGAGGAGACCGGCCCGGCCCTCGTCGACCTCCTCCTCTACAGCCTGGTCGCGATGCTGCTCGCCACCGCCTGGACCCGACGGTTCCGCCGTGGCCCGCTGGAGCACCTGCTCCACCTCGGCACGCGCCCGGCGCGCCACATCAGGTGACGGTCGGGCGAACTCCGGTCGAACCACCGCCGATTCATCATGTCGTCATGGACAGGTCACGTCCGTCTGCGGGCAAGCTTCTCTCCGCACCATCTGCATGTCCCCGACATCACCATCTGCATGTCCCCGACATGCGACGACATCACGACGGTAAGGATGCGCCCTGTGAGAACGCCCCGCACTGCTCGAAGAGTCGCCCTGCTCGCCTCGGGCACCGCGCTGACCACCTTCCTCACGGCCTCCCCGGCCGGAGCGGGTACGTCCGCCCTCCCGACGGTGACCGCGAGGAGCGAGTCGGCCGCGCTCTACGACGACGAGGCCGGCGGCAACTCCGACGCCGACGACCCGGCGATCTGGCGGAACCCCGCCGACCCCGGCCGCAGCCTCGTCGTCGCCACCGCCAAGGAGGGCGGCCTGCGCGTCTACGACCTCGACGCCCGCCTGGTGCAGTCACTGCCCGCGCCGAAGCCGCCGGCGGGGGACGACGCCCCGGGCCGCTACAACAACGTCGACCTCGTCACCGGCCTGCGCACCTCCACGGGCCGAGCCGACGTGGCGGTGGTCAGCGACCGGGGCAACGACCGGCTGCGGATCTACCGCATCGACCCGTCCCGCCCCGGCGACCCGCTGACCGACGTCACCGACCCGGCCGCCGCGCCCGTCTTCTCCGCCGACCAGGCCGAGATCAACGACCAGCGCACCGCGTACGGCCTCGCCACCTGGACGGACACGGCCACCGGCCGCACCTACGCCCTGGTCAGCCGGCGCGAGCGCACCCGCCTCGCCCTGCTCGAACTCCTCCCGGCGGCGAACGGCAAGGTCGGCTACCGCAAGATCCGCACCCTCGACCTGCCCGCGTCCTTCCGCCTGCCCGACGGCACGACCTGGAGTCCCTGCGGCGAACCCGGTGAACTCCCGCAGGTCGAGGGCATGGTCGTCGACCCGGCCACCGGCACCCTCTACGCAGGCCAGGAGGACATCGGCATCTGGCGCCTGCGGGCCGACCTCACCGGCAAGCCGGTCCTGATCGACAGGACCAAGGAGTACGGCGTCCCCGGGACGTACGACGAGGAGACCGAGGAGTGCGCGCCGGGCGCCGACCCCGGCTACGGCGGGAAGCGGCTGTCGGCCGACGTCGAGGGACTGACGATCTATCAGGAACGCGACGGAGACGGCTACTTGCTCGCCTCCAGCCAGGGCGACGACACCTTCGCCCTGTACGACCGTGAGGTGAGCGAGGGCAACGAGTACGAGGGCGGCTTCAGGATCGGAGCCGCGACGCAGACGCTGGACAGCGTGGAGGAGTGCGACGGCGCCGCGATCCTGAACGCCCCGCTGGGCAGCCGCTATCCGCGCGGCCTCCTCGTCGTCCAGGACGGCCACGAGACCCCGGAGGTCCCGGACGGCGAGGGCGGCACCCGCACGGCCACCGGCTTCAAGTTCGTCGACCTCGGCAAGGTGGTCGACGCCACCGGTATGTGAGCGTCCATGGCGGCCGGTGCCGGCCGATGTCAGCCCTCGGTCGCGCAGAGGGGGTCGTCGACGAGCCCGGCCGCCAGCCACTGCTCCACGGCGGCGACATGGACGGTCGCTGCCGAGACCGCCAGCGCCGCGTCACGGGCCCGCAGGGCGCGCAGGATCTCCTCGTGCTCGCGGTGGGCGTGCTCCACGGCCCGCTCGGTGCGGCTGCCCCGGACGATACGGGCCCGCTGGGTGCGGGTGGAGAGCACCCGCAGCAGCATCGACAGCACCGGGTTGCCGACCGCCTCGACGATCCGTAGATGGAAGGCGATGTCGTGGCCGACGAACTCCTCGACCGTGGCGGCGGCCCGTGACCGCTCCAGGATGACGCCGAGTTCCCGCAGGTCGTCGGCGGTGAGCAGCGCGGCGGCCGCCCCGGTCGCCTGGGGTTCGAGCAGCCGCCGTACCTGGAGCAGTTGCAGGGCCGTCTGCCCCTGGGAGACGTCCGAGGCGAAGGAGAGCGACTCCAGCAGGAGATGGGGCTCCAGACTGGACACGTACGTGCCGTCGCCCTGCCGGGTGACCAGGATCCGCATGGCGGTCAGCGCCCGTACGGCCTCCCGCAGCGAGCTGCGGGACAGACCGAGTTGTGCGGCGAGGATCTCCTCCTTGGGGAGCCGGGAGCCCGGGGCGAGCTGACCGGCCACGATCATCGCCTTGATCTTGTCCATCGCCTCGTCCGTCAGTGCCACGAGGGTGCCTCCCTGTACCGGGGCTACTCCTGCTTCTCGCCCGAGGCGAAGCGGGAGATGATCAGCGCGACGATGATGATCGCGCCGTTGAGGAACTGGTTCCACAGCGGCGGCACACCCGCCAGCGTCATGACGTTCACGACGAGCTGCAGGGTGAGCACACCGGTGAGCGCGCCGAAGATCGAGCCCTTGCCGCCGTTGAGGCTCACTCCGCCGATGACGGTCGCGGCGAAGACCTGGAAGATCCAGCCGCTGCCCTGGGTGGCGGAGATCGAGCCGTAGTGGCCGCTGTAGAGGATGCCGGCGAACGCGGCCAGCACACTGCCGAGGATCAGCACCGCCCACACGATCCGGTCCACCCGGATGCCTGCCGTGCGGGCCGCCTCCGCGTTGCCGCCGATCGCGTACAGGGCCCGGCCGTGCCGCAGCCAGGCCAGCGCGCTGCCGCCGAGGGCGAACAGCACCACGCAGATCCAGATCGCGGCCGGCGCACCCAGCCACGACGCCTTGCCCAGGTAGGTGAAGGAGGAGGGCAGTTCGACGATGGACTGGCCCTCCGAGAGGGCGACCTGGAGACCGCGCAGCATGGTCAGCATGCCGAGCGTGACGATGAAGCCGTTGAGGCGCAGCTTCAGGATCAGGAACCCGTTGACGGCCCCGATCACCACGCCCACCAGCAGACAGAGCGGTACGGCCGTCCACTCGGGCAGCAGTCCGAGCCCGGTGAACCGGGCGCCGCTGGTCGGCAGGACCAGCCAGACGGCGATGACGGGCGCCACGCCGATGGTGGACTCCAGGGACAGGTCCATCCGGCCGCAGATCAGGATCAGCGCGGTGGCCAGCACCAGCAGACTCAGCTCGGTGGACTGCTGGGCCACACCGATGAGGTTGTCGGCGGTCAGGAAGGCCGGCGAGACGATGAACCCGATCAGGCCCAGGACCAGGATGGCCGGGACCAGGGACAGCTCACGGAAGCGACCGAGGTCGAGCCCGCGGCGGGTGTCTCCGGCGGTCTCCCGCGCCACGCTCGTGGCGGGGTCGGTGACATCAGTGGTGGCGGACATGACTACCTTCCGTGCTCTTCGGTGGTGTCAGAGGCGGTGTCAGCGGTGCGATCGGAGGCGGGGCTAGGGGCGGGGCCAGGGGCGCTGTCGGATGTGTCGGCCCGGTCGGCCACGCCCTCCATGGCGGCGACCACGTGCTCGTCCTTCCAGCCGCGGTCGAACTCGGCGACCACCCGCCCGTGGAACATCACCACGAGCCGGTCGCACACCTTCAGATCGTCCAGCTCGTCGGAGACGATCAGCGCGGCCTTCCCGCCGTCGGCGATCTGCCGGATCCGGCGCAGCAGGAACTCCTTGGACTTGACGTCCACGCCGTTGGTGGGGCGGATGGCCACCAGCACATGCGGATCGGTGGCCAGGGCCCGGGCCACGACGACCTTCTGTTGGTTCCCGCCCGACAGGGCCGATACGGGGGTGGCCCCGCCCGGGGTCTTGATGTCGAGGTCCCTGATCATGCGCTGGGCGAAGATCCTGGTCCGGGCGGGCAGCACCGTGCCGTACGGGCCGAGCTGGTCGGTGACGGTGAGCGTCGCGTTCTCCGCCACGCTGCGGTTGTTGACCAGCCCCTGCAGATGACGGTCCTCCGGGACCAGCCCGACACCGACGGCCAGCGCCGACGGCACACTGCCACCGCGTACGCGCCGTCCACGAACGGAGATCGTGCCCTCCTCGACGCGGTGCAGACCGGCGACGGCCTCGCCCACCCGCACATTGCCGCTGGCCGTGGCGCCGGCCAGGCCGACCACCTCGCCCGAGCGGACCGAGAGGGAGAAGTCCTGGCAGGCGCCGGGCAGGGTCAGGCCCTCGACCGCCAGGAGTTCGGGGGAGTCGGCCCGGACCGGGGCGCGGTTCTCGACGGCTGCCGCCGCCGTGACGGTGGTCTCCCCGGTCATGGCCTCCACCAGGGCCTGGTGGCCGAGCTCGGCGACGGGCGCGGTCAGGATGTGGGCCGCGTCGCGGTAGACCGTGACGGTGGTGCAGAGGTCGTACACCTCTTGCAGATGGTGCGAGATGAAGAGGAAGGCGACGCCCTGCCGCTGGAGGTCGCGGAGCTTGTCGAAGAGGCGGTTGATGCCGCGGGCGTCGAGCTTGGCGGTCGGCTCGTCGAGGATGATGAAGCGCGCGCCGAACGACAGCGCCCGGGCGATCTCGACGAACTGCCGCTGCTCGACGGTGAGGTCCTTCGCCCGTGCTCCGGGGTCGACGTCCACGCCGTACTCGGCGAGCAACTCCTCGGCCCTGCCGCGTAGTTGCTTCCACCGGATGGGCCGCAGGGGACCGTCGCTCTGCCGGTTCAGGAAGAGGTTCTCGGCGACGGTCAGGTCCTGGATGATCGTGGACTTCTGGTAGACGCAGGCGACCTTGGAGCGCCAGGCGTCGATGTCCCCGACAGCGGGCGCCGGTTCGCCGGAGAAGCGCAGGGTGCCGGTGTCGGCGTCTTGCAGTCCGGTCAGGATGGACACCAGCGTCGACTTGCCGGCGCCGTTGCGGCCGACCAGCGCGTGCGACTCGCCGGGGGCGATGATGATCCGGGCATCGCGCAGCGCGACGGTGGCGCCGAACCTCTTGCTGATGCCGGTGGCCTCGGCCACCGGGGCGGGGCTCCCGGCGGCCGGGTTCCCGCCGCCGTTCGCCGCGGCGGTGGCGGTGTCCGCCATGGTGGATACCGTCCTTCGTGGGGTGTCCTTCGTGGGGTGGATACGAGGGGCTGCGGGCGGAGGGACGGGCCGCGTCCCTCCGCCCGGCCGTCGGCCCTTTCGGCGCCGGCCGAACCGGCCGGACTAGCCGACGCTGTTGCCCCACAGGGTCTTGTCGTCCACGTTGTCCTTGGTCACCAGCGGTGCCGGCAGCTGGTCCTCCAGGCCGTTCGGGATCTCGATGATCGTGGAGTCGTGGTCGGTCTTGCCCGGCTTGAAGGTCTTGCCCTCGGCCGCCGCCTGCGCGTAGTACAGCGCGTACTTGGCGTACAGGTCGGCGGGCTGGGAGATCGTCGCGTCGATCTGGCCCTTGCGGATCGCGTCGAACTCCTGCGGGATACCGTCGTTGGAGATGATCGAGATGTGCCCCTTCTGGCCGGCCGGCTTGAGCAGGCCCTTCTGCTCGAGGAGGGCCAGGGTCGGCTGGAGGAAGACACCGCCGGCCTGCATGTAGATGCCGTTCAGGTCCGGGTGCTGGGCGAGCAGGCTCTGCAGCTTGGCGGAGGCCACGTCGCCCTTCCAGTCGGTGGGCAGCTCGAACACCTTGATGTCGGGGAACTTGGTCTTCATGCACTCAGCGAAGGCCTCGGAGCGGTCCCGCCCGTTGATGGAGTCCAGGGCGCCCTGCAGCTCGGCGACCTTGCCCTTGCCGCCCAGCTGCTCGCCGAGGAACTCGCACGCCTTGGTGCCGTACGCCCGGTTGTCGGCGCGCACGACCATGTAGACGTCGCCCTTGTCGGGCCGCGTGTCGACGCTGACCACGGGGATCTTCTTCGACGCGAGGGTGTCGAGGGTGGAGGCGATGGCCCCGGTGTCCTGGGGGGCCATGACGACGGCCTTGGCGCCCGTGTTCTGGAACACCTGCACGTTGGCGACCAGCTTGGTGATGTCGTTCTGCGAGTTGCTGAGCGGAAGCGCGTTGGTGCCCTCGGACTTGATGTCTTTCTTCAGGTACTCGGCGTAGGAGTTCCAGAAGTCGGAGTCGGAGCGTGGCAGGTCGAAGCCGATGGCGGGCTTGTCGCCGCCCGAGCCGGCCGACCCCGAGCTGTCGCGGTTGCACGCGGTGAGAAGGCTGAGGGCCGCGAGGGCGCAGGCCGCTGCTGCGGTGGAGCGGGTGCGAACGAGCTTCATGGCCGGGTTCTCCTTAGCCAGGACAGGGAGGCCGCCCTCCGGGACAGGCATGCGTGGACCGTCGGAGGGGAGGACAGAGGGGCAACCGGTGTACGAGGGGCGGAGTCTGAACGGCCGCTCTTTGAGGACGGGCTGCGGCGCCGATGCTATTCCTCCGATGTATCTCGGACGTCGAGGACGTTACGACGGCATTGCTTGAGTTGACAAGGGGTCGCCGCCAAGGAATTGCGGGCTCGATCTAGGGAGTGCGCGACGATCATCACGGGGGTGAATTCGTATATGCCGGATATGTTCCCTAAGCAACACCTCCCTGCCGATCAAATACATCCGAGGAATGCGTTGTCATGCCGCCGAACTGCCCTTAAAGTCACGGTGCGCCATTCCTCCGATGAATGAACGACCCCCATGGCAAAGGGAGCTGCCCCAGTGAAACTGCTACGCGTCGGCGCCCCGGGAGAGGAGCGGCCCGCTGTCCGCACCGATGACGGCCGGCTGCTGGATCTGTCCTCCGTGGCCTCCGAGATCGACGGCGCCTTCTTCGCCGGGGACGGCGTGGAGCGGGCCCGCTCGGCGGTCGCCGCGGGCGGGCTGCCCGAACTCGATGCGGACGGTCTGCGGGTCGGCGCCCCTGTCGCCCGTCCCGGCAAGGTCGTCTGTGTCGGGCTGAACTACCGCGACCACGCCGCCGAGACGGGTGCCGCGATTCCTCCTCGCCCTGTGGTCTTCATGAAGGACCCGGGCACCGTCGTCGGCCCGTACGACGAGGTGCTGATCCCGCGTGGCTCGGTGAGGACGGACTGGGAGGTCGAGCTGGGTGTCGTCATCGGCCGCCGGGCGCGCTACCTGGAGGGCCCCGAGGAAGCGGCCGAGGTGATCGCCGGCTACGTGGTCAGCCATGACGTCTCCGAGCGTGAGTTCCAGCTGGAGTACTCCTCGCAGTGGGACCTGGGCAAGTCCTGCGAGACCTTCAACCCGATGGGTCCCTGGCTGGTCACCGCCGACGAGATCGGTGACCCTCAGGACCTCGGGCTCCGCCTGAGCGTCAACGGTGTGAAGCGGCAGGACGGCCACACCCGCGACATGATCTTCCCGGTCCACGAGATCGTGGCCTATCTGAGCCGGTACATGGTCCTGGAGCCCGGTGATGTGATCAATACCGGTACGCCTGCGGGTGTGGCCCTCGGCCTGCCCGGCACTCCCTTCCTGCGCCCGGGTGACACCGTCGACCTCGAGATCGACGGGCTCGGCAGCCAGCGCCAGACCTTCGGCCAAGCGTGAAAGGCACCCCCGTGACTGCAACCCCCGCCCGGATCACCGCGGTCGACACCTACGACATCCGCTTCCCCACCTCACGGGAGCTGGACGGGTCGGACGCGATGAACCCCGATCCCGACTACTCCGCCGCCTACGTGGTGCTGCGCACCGACGCCGGCGACGGCCTCGAAGGCCACGGCTTCACCTTCACCATCGGCCGCGGCAACGATGTCCAGGTCGCCGCCATCAACGCCCTGCGACCCCACGTGGTGGGCCGCTCGGTCCAGGAGCTGTGCGCGGACCCCGGCTCGGTCAGCCGCGACCTGATCGGGGACAGCCAGCTGCGCTGGCTCGGCCCCGAGAAGGGCGTGATGCACATGGCCATCGGCGCCGTCGTCAACGCCGTGTGGGACCTGGCCGCCAAACGCGCCGGGCAGCCGCTGTGGCGGCTGCTCGCCCACGCCGACCCCGAGTGGCTGGTCTCCCAGGTCGACTTCCGCTACATCGCCGACGCCCTCACCCCCCAGGAAGCCCTCCACCTGCTGCGCCAGGGCCGCACCGGGCTCGCCGAGCGCGAGGCGATCCTGCTGGAGCGCGGCTACCCCGGCTACACCACCTCTCCCGGCTGGCTCGGCTACTCCGACGCGAAACTCACCCGGCTGGCCAAGCAGGCCGTCGCCGACGGCTTCACCCAGATCAAGCTCAAGGTCGGCGCCGACCTCGACGACGACATCCGCCGGCTGCGCACCGCCCGCGCCGCCGTCGGCGACGGCATCCGCATCGCCATCGACGCCAACCAGCGCTGGAACGTCGACGAAGCCGTCGAATGGACCAACGCGCTCGCCGAGTTCGACCCGTACTGGATCGAGGAGCCCACCAGCCCCGACGACATCCTCGGCCACGCCGCCGTCCGCCAGGGCGTGGCCCCGGTGAAGGTCGCCACCGGCGAACACGTCCACAACCGCATCGTCTTCAAGCAGCTCCTCCAGGCCGGCGCCATCGACGTCCTCCAGATCGACGCGGCCCGCGTCGGCGGCGTCAACGAGAACCTCGCCATCCTGCTCCTCGCCGCCAAGTTCGGCATCCCGGTATGCCCGCACGCCGGCGGAGTGGGCCTGTGCGAACTGGTCCAGCACCTGTCGATGTTCGACTACCTGACACTCTCCGGCACCACGGACAACCGCGTCATCGAATACGTCGACCACCTCCACGAGCACTTCACCGACCCCGTGGTGATCCGCGACGGCCACTACACCGTCCCTCTGACGCCGGGCTTCTCCGCCACCATGCACACCGCGTCCCTCGCCGAATACCGTTACCCGGACGGGACGTTCTGGGCCGCCGACCTCGCTGGACGGGAGGAAGTCGCATGATGGATCTGTCAGGTCTCCGCGCGATCGTCACCGGGGGTGCGTCCGGTATCGGGCTGGCCACCGCCCGGCTGCTGGCCGCACGGGGCGCAGAGGTCGCCGTACTCGATCTCGACCCCTCCGGGGCCTCGGCCCCGCTGCTCGGCCTCAAGGCCGACGTCACCGACGACGCCTCCGTACGGGCCGCCGTCACGGAGGCCGTGGAGCGGCTCGGCGGCCTGGACATCCTCGTGAACAACGCGGGCATCGGAGCGCAGGGCACCGTCGAGGACAACCCGGACGAGCAGTGGCACCGCGTCCTGGACGTCAACGTTCTCGGCATGGTGCGCACCAGCCGGGCCGCCCTGCCCCACCTGCGGGGCTCCTCCCACGCGGCGATCGTCAACACCTGCTCCATCGCCGCCACCGCCGGCCTGCCGCAACGCGCCCTCTACTCCGCCAGCAAGGGCGCCGTACTGTCCCTCACCCTGGCCATGGCCGCCGACCACGTCCGCGAGGGCATCCGCGTCAACTGCGTCAACCCCGGCACCGCCGACACCCCCTGGATCGGCCGACTCCTCGACGCGGCCGACGACCCCGAGGCCGAGCGGGCCGCCCTCAACGCCCGCCAGCCCATGGGCCGCCTGGTCACCGCCGACGAGGTCGCCGCCGCCATCGCCTACCTCGCAAGCCCCGCCGCGGCCAGCATCACCGGCACCGCCCTCGCCGTCGACGGCGGTATGCAGGGGCTCCGGCTCCGCCCGGCCGGCTCATGAGGACCACGACCCTCGGTCGCACCGACGTCCGCGTCACCGAACTGGCGTACGGCGCCGCGGGCATCGGCAACCTCTTCCGCCCGGTGCCCGACGAGGAGGCCGCCGCCGCGATCGACGCGGCCTGGGACGCCGGGATCCGCACCTTCGACACCGCACCCCACTACGGGCTCGGCCTGTCCGAACGCCGCCTGGGCGCCGCGCTCGGGGGCCGCCCCCGGAAGTCGTACACGATCTCCACCAAGGTCGGCCGGCTGCTGGTGGAGAACGAGAGCGTCGAGGGCGATGACCTGGCGAACGGCTTCGCGGTCCCGGCGACCCACCGCCGCGTCTGGGACTTCACCGCCGACGGCGTCCTGCGCTCCCTGGAGGCCAGCCTTGGACGGCTCGGCCTGGACCACGTGGACGTGGTGCTCCTCCACGATCCCGACGACCACGCCGAGCAGGCCCTGCGCGAGGCCTACCCGGCGCTGGAGCGCCTGCGCGCCGAAGGCGTGGTCGGGGCGATCGGCGTCGGCATGAACCAGTCCGCGCTGCCCGCCCGCTTCCTGCGCGAGACCGACATCGACGTGGTCCTGCTGGCCGGCCGCTACACCCTCCTCGAACAGGAGGGGCTGCACGAGCTGCTGCCCGAGGCCGCCGCCCGGGGGCGCAGCGTGCTGATCGGCGGTGCCTTCAACTCCGGCCTGCTGATCGACCCGAATCCGGGCGCCACGTACGACTACGCCCCCGTCCCGCGGACCGTGCTCGACCGCGCCCTGCGGCTGAAGACGGTCACCGAACGCCACGGTGTACCGCTGCGCGCCGCCGCCCTGGCGTTCCCCTCCGCCCATCCGGCGGTGGCGGCCGTGCTGACGGGCGCGCGCTCCGCCGAGGAGGTGCGCGACACGGTCGACCTGCTCAGCCGTCGGATCCCGGCCGCCCTCTGGGACGAACTGCGCGCCGAGGGGCTGCTGAACCCGAACATCCCCGTCCCACAGTTGAAGGAGGCATGATGAGAGTCGCCCTGCACACCAAGGTCCGAGCCGACCGCGTCGAGGAGTACGAGGCGGCCCACCGCGAGGTCCCCGAGGAGCTGACCACCGCCATCCGCGCCGCCGGGGTGAGCGAGTGGACGATCTGGCGCAGCGGCACCGACCTCTTCCATCTGCTGGAGGTCGAGGACTACGCGGCGATGATCGCCGAACTGGAGAAACTGCCGGTCAACATCGCCTGGCAGGCCCGCATGGCCGACCTCCTCGACGTCGTCCACGACTACTCGGCCGAGGGCTCCGACGCCGGACTGCCCGTGGTGTGGGAACTGTGACCGGCACGGACGACGCCGACGCCTGGACCGTCGACGCCCATCACCACGTCTGGGACCTCTCCGTCCGTGACCAGGACTGGATCACCGGTCCTGAACTCGCCCCGCTGCGCCGTGACTTCACCCTCAGCGAGCTGGAGTCCGCCGCGAGCGTCGCCCGTGTCACCGCCACGGTCCTGGTCCAGACGATCACCGTGCCCGAGGAGACCCCGGAGTTCCTGGCCCTCGCCGCCGGCAGCGACGTGGTCGCCGGGGTCGTCGGCTGGACCGACCTCACCTCTCCCGCCGTCGCCGACGCCCTGGCCGAACTGCGCGAAGGCCCCGGCGGGGAGTACCTCGTGGGCATCCGCCACCAGGTGCAGGGCGAACCCGACCCCCGCTGGCTGGCGCGCCCGGACGTCCTGCGAGGCCTCGCCGAGGTCGCCGACGCGGGACTCGTCTACGACCTCCTGGTTCAGCCGCACCAACTCCCGGCCGCCGTGGAGGCGGCGGCCCGTCTCCCGCAACTCACCTTCGTCCTGGACCACTTGGGGAAGCCACCCGTCGCCTCCGGTGAACTGGAGCCATGGGCGGGGGAGATCCGGCGGCTGGCCGCCCTGCCGAACACCGTGTGCAAGCTCTCCGGCCTGGTCACGGAGGCCGACTGGCACTCCTGGCAGGTCGCGGACCTCGTCCCGTACGCCGACACCGTGCTGGACGCCTTCGGCCCCGAGCGGCTGATGTACGGCTCCGACTGGCCGGTCTGCCGGCTCGCCTCCGACTACGTCGAAGTCCTGGACGTGGCCCACTCGTTGATGTGCAAACTGAGTGACGCCGAGGACCGGGAGGTCTTCGCGGGCACCGCCGTCCGCGTCTACGGCCTGCGGATCTGAGGCAGGAGCGGACCCGTTTCGGTGCCCGCCCCCGCCATGGCCGCCAGCTCGTCCGGAGTGCGCGGACCGGGCTCCTCCTCGGCCAACAGGCCCTGGTCGCGCAGGAGTCGAGCGACCGCGACACCCCAGGGGAGCCGAAGCCCCGCCGCCTGGAGGAGATCCGTGCGGGCGAGCATCTCGGCCACCGGGCCCGTGCGCGCGCCGGCCGGGGTGAGCAGCGCCGCGTCGTCGGCCCACCGCAGGGCGAGGTCGACGTCGTGGGTGGCCATCACGACGGTGGTGCCCGCCCGGCGCAGTTCGTCGAGGGTGGCGAGGAGCCGCTCCTGGCCGTCGGGGTCGAGCCCGGCGGTCGGCTCGTCGAGGATCAGGACACGCGGCCGCATCGCGACCGCGCCGGCGATGGCGGTGCGTTTGCGCTGGCCGTAGGAGAGCAGATGGGTGGGCCGGTCCGCGAGGGCGGCGATGCCGAGGGCGCCGAGCGCCTCGTCCACGCGGGCCCGCACCTGCGCGTCGGACAGCCCGAGGTTCAGCGGCCCGAACGACACGTCCTGCGCGACGGACGCCGCGAAGAGCTGGTCGTCCGGGTCCTGCACGACCAGCTGCACGGTCGTACGCAGCCGGGTCAGGCCCTTGCGGTCGTACGTCACCGGCTGCCCCTCGACCGCCAACCCGCCCGTGCGGGGCCGCAGTCCACCGCTGAGCAGCCGCATCAGCGTGGTCTTGCCGCTGCCGTTGCGGCCCAGCAGGGCGAGCGCGCGGCCTTCGCGCACCTCGAAGTCGAGGTCGCTGAGCACGGCCGGACCGTCCTCGTACGCGAAGGACGCGCCCCGCAGGGCGACCAGCACGGGCTCGCTCATGTCAGCGGCCTTTCCAGGACGAAGGTGAGGGCGGCCACGGCCGCGAGGAGCACGACACTGGCCGTGGTGAAGCGCACGGAGACCCGGGCATCGGGCACCAGAACGCGCAGGGTGCCGTCGTAGCCCCGTCCGGCGAGCCCGGTCTGGAGCCGCGCGGCCCGGTCGAAGGCCCGCACGAACGCGGTGGCGCCCAGCCCGGCGAGCGAACGCCAGGTGGCCGCCCGCGTGGTGTGACCCAGCCTGGCAGCCTGCGCCTCCCGGATCCGGCGTACCGAGTCCAGCAGCAGGAAGCTCATGCGGTACGTGACCAGCGCGACGTCCACGACCGGCGCGGGCACCCCGGCCTTCACCAGCCGGGGCAGCAGGTCCGACATAGGGGTGGTGAAGGCGAACAGCAGCACGCCGAGGGAGGCGGCCGAGGTGCGCAGCAGCAGTTCCCCGGCGCGGACCGGGCCGCCCTCGGCCAGGGTGACGAACCCGTCGGGCCCGCCGACCTGGACGAGCAGGGGCAGCGCGCCGGTCACGCAGAAGCCCAGGGGCACCCGGTAGGCGCGCCACAACCGACGGCCGGGCACGCCCGCCGGGCCCAGCAGCACGGCGAGCGCGGTCAGCAGCACCAGGGCCGCGCCGGGCCAGGGCGGCAGGGAGATCGCGAGGACCGTGAGGCCCAGTCCCAGCACGGCCTTGTCCACGGGATGGCGACGGCGCCAGCGGCTGCTGTGCGCCGCCGCGTCGATCGGCAGCACGAGAACTCAGCCCCGCCCGTCGGCGGACTCCCCGGCACCACCCGGCGATCCCTCGCCGCCGGGCGCGGTCTTCGTGGTCGTCACGGCTGCCGGGGTGGTCTCACCCGCCTCCAGCTGTGCGCGGGCCCGTGCCTCGCCCTGCCGGCGGCCCCGGTGGACGCCGAAGTAGTAGGCGAGGACGCCCGCGCCGAGCGCGGCCTGGAGGGCGAAGAGCGCCGACTCGATCTCACCGGAGGGCGGCTCGTACAGCGGCGAGAACCACGGCTCGTACCCGGGGTCGATCTCCGTGATCGCCGTCTCCGCCTCGGCGTCGGCGCCCGCGAAGGGCTCCTCCTTGTGGTCGCCGAGGCCGAGGGCCAGCGGCAGCACGGCGAGCGCGGCCACGACGAGCAGCAGCAGGACGTTGATCTTCGTGCTCCGGTTCATCGGGCCACCGCCTCGGTCCGGTTCCGGTTCCGCTCGCCGGTCAGGAGCACGCCGAGCCGGGTCAGTTCCCCCTTGCTCGACTGCACCAGCAGACGCATCACCAGCACGGTGAGGAGACCCTCGCTCACCGCGAGCGGGATCTGGGTGACGGCGAAGATGGAGCCGAACTTGCCGAGCGCGCCCACGAAACCGCTGCTCGGGTCGGGGAACGCGAGCGCCAGCTGGACGCTGGTGACGCAGTAGGTGACCAGGTCGGCGAAGAACGCGCCGAAGAAGACCGTGACCATCAGCGGCACGTCGAACCGCCGCAGCAGCCGGTAGACGCCGTAACCCGCCCAGGGGCCGACGATCGCCATCGAGAAGACGTTGGCGCCGAGCGTCGTCAGACCGCCGTGCGCGAGCAGCAGGGCCTGGAAAAGCAGGGTGATGGTGCCGAGGACCGCCATGATCGGCGGCCGGAACAGGATGGCACCCAGTCCGGTGCCGGTGGGGTGGGAGCAACTGCCGGTGACCGACGGCAGCTTCAGCGCGGACAGGACGAAGGTGAAGGCCCCCGAGGCACCGAGCAGCAGCGTGCTCTCGGGATGCTCCCTGACCTCACGGGTGAGTGACCGTACTCCGTGGACGACGAACGGCGCGGACGCTACGCCCCAGGCGATCGCGTGCGCCGGAGGAAGGAAACCCTCGGCTATGTGCATGGCTCAGCAGACCCTCTCCAGCACCTCGTGGATGGTTGACGCGCCTTGGCCGGTCTCCTGGCTTACGGGTACCACCGCCCGTGCTCCGCCTTCCCGGGTCCGAAGACCCAGTGGCTGTCCGTGAGGACCGGAGCCGGACTTCCCGATCACAGTGGCGAGGGCCGCACCGGCATGACACCGGATTTCCCGTTCACCAAGGCGTGGTGACAGTAGTGCCCGCACAAGGGCGCTGACAAGCGGAGACGGTGGCGCGGAAGCGGTGGTGAACCGCACACACCCCGGCGCACGCCCCCTCAGTCACATGCGACACACGCCCCGGGGAGAACGGACGGTCTTGCCCGGATACGACGGCTTCACCGGTGCGGCGGCCCCCTCGGTGCGGCCCGACTGCCCTTTTGGGAGGCCCCGATCGACCTTGGCCCCGACCGGCGCCCTGCGCTTGAATGCAGCCTTCACATCATCGGCACAAGGGAGTTAGCCGTGCACCGCCCGACCCTGGCACCCGGCATGCGCCGTCTCGGAGTCCTCACCACCGTCGCGTTCGCGGTGGCCGTCGCCGCCGCGGGACCAGCCGCGGCCCACGCGGAGGTCGAGGCGGAGGGGGCTCGGGCCCTCGACCAGAACGTCGAACTGACCTTCTCCGCGGAGTCGGAGTCCACCTCCGCCGGTATCACCGAGCTGGAGGTGATCCTGCCCGAGGGCATCGTCCCCGCCGACATCACCTACAAGGAGGGCCCGGACGGCTGGAAGTTCGCCCCCACCGAGCGCGGTTACACCGTCTCGGGCGAGAAGCTCGCCGTGGGGGAGGACGTCGAGTACGTCGTCACCGTACGGCAGTTGCCCGATGCGAAGACGCTGGTCTTCAAGACGCTGCAGTCCTACAGCGACGGCAAGGTGGACCGGTGGATCGAACTGGACGACGCCGGTGAGGACGATCACGGACACGGGCACGGTCACCCCGCGCCCAGCCTGGACCTGAAGGCCGCCGCCCCCGGCGCGAAGCTGGTCAGTCCCACCCCCAGCCCCTCGGAGGAGCCCACGACGGCCGCCCCTTCGCCCGAGCCGAGCGACCCGACCTCCGCACCGTCGGCGGAGCCCGCGGCGGACGGCACGGACGGTGACGACGGACTCCCCGTCGCCGTCTTCGTCGGTATCGGCGCTGCCGTCCTCGTGCTCGGCGGCGGTGCGTGGTGGTTCCGGAGCCGCCGGGGCGGGACCGCCTGACGGGCCGGCCGCAGCCGCCGGGGCGGGACCGACTGATGGCCCGGACTCCGACGCCGAGCCGATATCCGCAGGTCACATCGTTGGACTGATGCGCGATTTGCCTGGGTAACCCTTACCTGCAATTAATGTGCAACAACGTTGGCAATGCAGCAAGGGTGTGAGGCTCATGACGTCCCGACCGATACGACGTGTCGCCGTCGCGGCGGCGGTGGCCCTCGGGGCCACCGCGTGTTCGGCGCCGGGCGGCGGCACGGGCGGCGCCGGCGCCGCCGACTCGGTCGTGATCGGGGTGGCGTCCGAGCCGGAGACCCTCAGCCCGCTCCTCGGCTACGGCAAGGACGGCAACTCGAAGATCTTCGACGGACTCCTCGCCCGGGACGCCGACCTGGAGCTGAGACCCGCGCTGGCGAAGGCGCTGCCCGAGGTCGGCGACGGCGGCCGTACCTACACCTACACCCTGCGCGAAGGTGTGGAGTTCAGCGACGGCGAACCCCTGACCTCAGCGGACGTCGTCTTCACCTACCGGACCGTCCTGGACGACAAGACCAACAACACCGCCCGCAGTGAACTGGACGCCATCCAGGAGGTACGGGCGGACGGCGACGACAAGGTCGTCTTCACCCTCAAGTACCCCTACGCGCCCTTCGCCGGCCGCACGGTCCTGCCGATCGTCCCCGAGCACGTCGCGGGCGGGCAGGACCCCAACACCGGCTCCTTCAACACCGAGCCGATCGGCACCGGCCCGTACGTCCTGTCCACCTGGAGCAAGGGCGAGAAGCTCACCTTCGAGGCCAACCCGGAGTACTGGGGCGACGCGCCGAAGGTGAAGAAGTTCACCATGGCGATCGTCGAGGACGACGACGTACGCGCCACCCGACTGCGCTCCGGCGACCTCGACGGTGCGATCCTGCCGCCCAACCTCGCCGCGACCTTCGAGAGCGACGACGACCGGAAGACGTACGACGCCGAGTCCTACGACTACCGCACCGTCACCCTCCCCACGGACAACGAGGTCACGGGCGACCGCGCGATCCGGCAGGCCCTCGACGCCGCCGTGGACCGCCAGGCCATGGTCGACAAGATCCTCGACGGGGCGGGCCGTCCGGCGTACGGGCCGCTGCCCACCGAGGACCCCTGGTTCGCCCGGGGCATCGAACGCCCGCAGGACCTCGACAAGGCCGGGCGGATCCTGGACGAGGCCGGTTGGAAGGCCGGCGCGGACGGCGTCCGCGCCAAGGACGGCCGCAAGGCGGCCTTCACCCTGCTCTACCCCTCGGGCGACAAGGTCCGCCAGGACCACGCCCTCGCCTACGCCTCCGACGCCAAGAAGGCCGGCATCGACGTGAAGGTGGAGAGCGCCACCTGGGAGGTCATCGAACCCCGGATGAAGGACACCGCCGTCCTCGCGGGCTTCGGCAGCACCGGCGACCCCGACTTCGGCCTCTACACGATGCTGCACTCCTCCCTCGCCGGCGACGGCTTCAACAACATGGGCCGCTACGACAACGCGACCGTCGACGAGGCGCTCGACACCGGGCGCCGCAGCCAGGACGAGGCGGCGCGCAAGGCGGCGTACGTCACGCTCCAGCGCGAGCTGGTGAAGGACCCCGGCTACACCTTCCTCACCCACATCGACCACGTGTACGTGCTCGCCGACCGCTGGGAGGGACTGACCACACAGGTCGAGCCGCACGAGCACGGCTTCGCGTCCGGGCCCTGGTGGAACATCGAGGACTGGCAGCCGAAGAAGTGAGCCGACTCCCCTGGGGAGCGATGGCACGACTGGCGGGACGGCGGGCCCTGTTCGCCGTCCCCGTCCTCCTGGTCGTCACCTTCGGCGTGTTCGCGATCGCCGCCGCCTCCCCCTTCGACCCCGTCAAGGCGTACGCGGGCACCGCCGCCCTCGGCGCCGACCAGGAGACCCTGGACCGGCTGCGGGCCAACCTCGGCGTGGACGAACCGTTCGCCGTGCGCTGGTGGCGGTGGCTCACGTCCGCGCTCACCGGCGATCTCGGCCGGTCCAGCGTGATGCGGCAGCCGGTCGCCGAGGTGATCGGCGAGCGCCTCGTCTGGTCGACGCTGCTGTGCGCGGTCGCGTTCGCCGTCGCCGTCCTGCTCGGGACGCTGCTGGGTGTGCTGGCGGCCCGCCGCCAGGGAAGGTGGCTCGACCGGGCCGTCACCTCCGTCGCGTACGGCCTGGAGGCGGCGCCGGTGTTCTGGATCGCCCTGCTCGCCATCTGGTGCTTCGCCCTCCACCTGGGCGTGCTCCCGGCGGGCGGTCTGACGG
This sequence comes from Streptomyces sp. NPDC002787, assembly GCF_053592095.1. Classification (NCBI taxonomy): domain Bacteria; kingdom Bacillati; phylum Actinomycetota; class Actinomycetes; order Kitasatosporales; family Streptomycetaceae; genus Streptomyces; species Streptomyces sp. NPDC002787. Next base: position 143,548 of record NZ_JBSFVC010000013.1, read on the forward strand.
ACACCGCGAGTGAACAGGTCACGGCGGGACAGGTCGCCGGCCACCTCGTCCTGCCCGCCGGTGTCCTCGCGGTCTCCCAACTGCCCTGGTTCACCCTCTACGTACGGCAGGGGGTGAGCGACGCGCTGGCCGAGGACCCGGTACGCGGCGCCCGCGCCCGAGGCCTCAGCGAACGCAGGGTCCTGCTGGGCCACGCGCTGCGCTCCGGACTGCTGCCGGTCCTCACCCTGATCGGGTCACGCGTTCCGGAACTCATCACCGGTGCCCTGCTCGTGGAGAGCGTCTTCAGCTGGCCCGGCATCGCGGCGGCCACGGTGGAGGCGGCCACCGCCGTGGACTTCCCGCTGCTCGCCGCGCTCACCGCGCTCGCCACCGCCGCCGTCCTCGTCGGCAACCTGCTGGCGGACCTCCTGTACGGCCTGATCGACCCGAGAGTGAAGCTCAGTGAACTGTGACGGGGATGCCCATGGCTGACACGGCAACGCCTGACGCGTCCATGCCTGACGCGTCCATGCCTGACGCGGCGAAGGCTGACACGCCGACGACCGACTCGGCGATGGCCGACTCGGCGATGGCCGACTCGGCGATGGCCGACTCGGCGATGGCCGACTCGGCGATGGCCGACTCGGTGGTGGCCGACACGGTGGTGGCCGACACGGCGCTGGCCGACACGGTGGTGGCCGACACGGCGCTGGCCGACACGGTGACCGAGCCGCCGTCCGAGTCCGCGTGGCGGTCGCGCGGCTCCCACCGCCGTTCGACCCACACCCTTCGGATCCGGACCTCCGCCGCGCTCGTCGCGGTGACGGTCCTCGCCGTCCTGCTCGTACCGTCGCTGGTGCAGCTCGACCAGCAGGCCGTCGATCTGGCCGCCAAACTCCAACCGCCTTCCTGGGAGCACCCGTTCGGTACGGACGACGTCGGCCGTGACCTGCTGCTGCGCTGTGTCTACGGTCTGCGGGTCTCCCTGCTCGTCGGACTCGCGGCCGCCCTCACCGCGACCGTGATCGGCACGGCCGTCGGCGCGACGGCGGGGGCGCTGGGCGGCTGGGTCGACCGTCTCGTCATGCGACTGGTCGACACGGTGTCGTCCGTGCCGCACCTGCTGCTCGGGGTGTTCATCGTGGCCATGTTCCGGCCGGGTGTCTGGCCGGTGGTGGCGTCGGTCGCGCTGACCCACTGGCTGTCGACCGCCCGCATCGTGCGCGCCGAGGTGCTGTCCCTGCGCTCGCGCCCGTACATCGACGCCGCGGTCTCCGGGGGCGCCTCCCGGTGGCGGGTCGCCGTACGGCATCTGCTGCCGGGAGTGCTGCCGCAGGCCGCCCTCGCCGCCGTACTGATGGTGCCGCACGCCATGTGGCACGAGTCCGCCCTGTCCTTCCTCGGACTCGGGCTGCCCACCCACACGGCCAGCCTCGGCACGCTCGTCCAGAGCGCCCGGGGCTCCCTGCTCGCCGGCCAGTGGTGGCCGACCCTCTTCCCCGGCCTCTTCATCATCGTGCCGACCCTCGCCATCGCCGGACTCGCCGGAGCCTGGAGAGAGCGGGTCAGTCCCCGCCGCCGATCGGAGCTGATGCTGTGACCGCCGTAGCCGTAGCCGCAGCCGATGCCGCCGCCGAGCGGCCCGCGGTCCTGTCCGTACGCGGGCTCTCCGTGCGCTTCCTCATGCCGGGCGGGCGCCGTATCGCCGCTGTCACCGACGCGCACTTCGATGTCGCGGCCGGTGAATGTCTCGCGCTGGTCGGGGAGAGCGGCTGTGGGAAGTCCGTGCTGGCCTCCGCTCTCCTCGGCCTGCTTCCCGCCAATGCGCAGACCAGGGGAGAGGCCCGGCTCGGCGAACTCGATCTGCTCACCGCCGACGAACGGATCCTCGCCCGTACGGTGCGGGGCCGGCTGATCGGCCTCGTGCCGCAGAGCCCGGCGGCGCATCTCACCCCCGTGCGCACGATCCGCTCGCAGGTGGAGGAGACGGTCACCGCGCTCACCGGGGTCCGGGGGCGTGCGGCGGTGCGGGCCGCGGCCGAGGCGACCGCCGAGCGTGCCGCGTTCCCCGCGGACCACCTCGACCGGCACCCGCACGAACTCTCCGGCGGCCTCGCCCAGCGCGCCGCCACCGCGCTCGCCCTCGTCGGTGACGCACCCCTGCTCCTCGCCGACGAACCCACCACCGGCCTCGACCGCGACCTGGTCGACCGCACGGTCGACGAACTACGACGCCACGTCGACACCCACGACGGCACGCACCGCACGGGCCGAGCCCTGCTGATGATCACGCACGACCTCGGCGCGGCCGAACGCATCGCCGACCGGGTCGCCGTCATGTACGCGGGCCGCATCGTCGAACTCACCGACGCCACCACCTTCTTCGGCACCCCCGGCCCCCGGCACCCCTACAGCCGTGGCCTCCTCGACGCCCTGCCCGACCGCGCCTTCACCCCCATCCCCGGCATGCCGCCCGAACTCGGCGACCTCCCCGCCGGCTGCGCCTTCGCCGCCCGCTGCGACCTGGCCACCGACATCTGCGCCACACCGCCCGCGACGACGGACGGTCTCGCCTGCCACCACCCGCACGGCCCCGCCCCCCTCCGGAAAGAACTCCGGCCCGCCACGCCCGCCTCGGAGGACATCCGTGCTTGACCTGCGCGCCATCACCGCCGGCTACGACCGGCGCGCTCCCGTCATGCGGGACGTCTCCCTCACCGTCGCACCCGGCGAGGCCGTCGGACTCCTCGGCCCCAGCGGCTGCGGCAAGTCCACCCTCGCCCGGGTCGCGGCCCTGCTGCACCGCCCCGACGCCGGAACCCTGACCCTCGACGGCGAACCCGTACGGCACTGGCGGCACCGCGCTCCACGCGAACAGCGCACCGCCTTCGGCGTCGTCTTCCAGCAACCCAGGCTGTCGGCCGACCCCCGGCTGCGGCTCACCGACCTGATCGCCGAACCCCTGCGCGCAGGCGGCCGCCGCACGGAGGTACCGGACCGGGTCGCCGAACTGGCGTCGGCCGTCGGCCTCACCCCGGACCTGCTGAGCCGCCGCCCCCACGAGGTCAGCGACGGACAGCTCCAACGGGCCTGCCTCGCCCGCGCTCTCCTGCTCCGTCCCCGCTGGCTCGTCTGCGACGAGATGACGGCCATGCTCGACGCCTCCACCACCGCCGCGCTGGTCGCCGTGGTGGAGGAGTACCGGGCGTCCACCGGCGCGGGCCTGCTCGCCGTCGGCCACGACTCCGACCTCCTACGACGCTGGTGCGACCGCACCGTCCACTGGGAGGAGCTGACCCAGGCCCCGGCCCCGACCTGACCGAAACGTGGCACGAGCTTTACTGCGACCTACTTGCAGCTGCGAAGCTAGCGCACAAGGCTGAAAGGAATCGACGGCTCGCTCGGCAACCGGCTCGACCACCCGGACGCGGCACGACACGTAAGGCACGCCCCATGGCCCCCCTTCCCGGCACCGCCCGCACCTCGATGACGCGCAAGGAGTGGGCGAGCCTCGGCGGCATGGCCGCGTTCATCCTGGCGTCGCACGTCATCGGCTGGTTCATCCTGGTGGTGATCGTCGCCCCCGAGCACTACAGCATCGGCAGCAAGACCTTCGGCATCGGCATGGGTGTCACCGCCTACACCCTCGGTATGCGGCACGCCTTCGACGCCGACCACATCGCCGCCATCGACAACACGACCCGCAAGCTGGTGAGCGAGGGGCAGCGCCCGCTGTCGGTCGGCTTCTGGTTCTCCCTCGGCCACTCCTCGATCGTCTTCGCCCTCACCTTCCTGCTCACCCTCGGCGTCAAGACACTCGCCGGGCCGGTGCGGAACGACGACTCCGAGCTCCATGACATCACCGGCTGGATCGGCACCACGGTCTCCGGGACGTTCCTTTATGTCATCGCGATCGTCAACCTGGTGATCATGGTGGGGATCTGGAAGGTGTTCCGCGAGATGCGGTCGGGCGCCTTCGACGAGGCCGCGCTGGAGGAGCGGCTGAACAGCCGGGGCCTCATGAACCGCCTCCTCGGGCGGTTGATGAAGTCCCTCACCAGGTCCTGGCAGATGTACCCGATCGGCCTGCTCTTCGGCCTCGGCTTCGACACGGCGACGGAGGTCGCGCTCCTGGTGCTGGCCGGCTCGGGCGCGGCCTCCGGGCTGCCCTGGTACGCCATCCTGTGCCTGCCGGTCCTGTTCGCCGCCGGTATGTCACTGCTCGACACGATCGACGGCTCGTTCATGAACTTCGCGTACGGCTGGGCGTTCTCCAAGCCGGTCCGCAAGGTCTACTACAACCTCACGATCACGGGGCTGTCGGTGGCCGTCGCCCTCATCATCGGCACGGTCGAACTGCTCGGCCTGGTCGCCGAGAAGGCGCGTCTGCACGGCCCGTTCTGGGACTGGGTCTCCGGCCTCGACCTCAACACCATCGGCTACGTCGTCGTCGGCCTGTTCTTCGCCACCTGGGCGGTCGCCCTCCTGGTGTGGAAGTTCGGCCGGATCGAGGAGAAGTGGACGACAGGCTGAACCCGGCCGGGCCTACGAATCAGTCTCGATCCGTGGCCGCGCCTGGGGCCCCGAAGACGATCACGCCATCATGAGGCCATGAATCGGCCACCGCCCCGCTTCCACACCCCCGAGTGGTTCACGGCCGACGACTCGACCCTGAACGTCGCGCTCGTCTATCCGATGCGGGGGCCCGCCGGGATCTTCGGCCCCACCTGCGGGGCGTGCGCGCGGCTGGCCGCCGAGGAGGTCAACAAGGCCGGGGGAGTGCTGGGCAAGGAACTGCGGCTGATCGAGGTCGACGGCGGCGCCGAGCCGGGGCGGGTCGCGGAGGACGTCGAGGCCCTGGTCGTCTCGGGCGCGGTGCAGGGCGTCACCGGGTGGCACATCTCCTCCGTGCGGCAGGCGGTGGCCCCGCGGATCGCCCACCGGGTGCCGTACGTCTACACGGCCCTGTACGAGGGCGGTGAGCGCACCGAGGGCGTCTTCATGACGAGCGAGACGCCCTCCTGGCAGCTCCTGCCCGCGATGCGTCTGCTCGCCGAGTCACGCGGTGTGCGCCGCTGGTTCGTCGTCGGCAACAACTATGTGTGGCCCCGGCACACCGCACGGGCGGCCCGGGGCTACGCGCGCGAGTCCCGGGGCCGGGTCTGCGGCGAGGCGTATCTGCCGCTCGGCACCGAGGAGTTCGACGCCGTACTGCGACGTGTCGAGCGGGCGGACGCCGACGGGGTGCTGATGCTCCTGGTCGGCAGCGACGCGGTCCGATTCAACCGGGCCTTCGCCGCTTCCGGGCTCGACCAGCGGTGTCTGCGGCTGAGCACGCTGATGGACGAGAACATGCTGCTGGGCAGCGGCCCCGAGGCCACCCTCGACCTGTACAGCACGGCCGGGTTCTTCGCCTCGCTCGCCGACCAGAACACCCTGGACTTCCACGGCCAGTACGCGGGCCGCTTCGGCCTGGACGCACCGACCCCGGGCAGTCTCGGCGAGTCCTGCTACGAGGGTGTCCTGCTGCTCGCCGCGCTCATCGAGCGGGCGCGTGCCCTGGACGTGGCCGCGATCGGGGCGGCCGCCGACCGCGTCTCGTACGAGGGGCCGCGCGGTCTGCTGAGCCTGGACGGCCGGCATGTGCGCCAGCGCATCTACCTGGCGCGGGCGGACGGTTACGACTTCAACGTGCTCGCCCAACTGCGCGCTCCGCACGAGCTGCGCTGACCCTGCCCTGACCGTCGGCGGTCCCCTCCTCCAGGGTCCGGGCCAGCCGGTCCAGCAGAAGCTCCAGCCGCTCACCGTCCTCCTCGGCGAGCAGTGGCCCCAACTCAGCCCAGTCCGCCCGTACTTCACGGTCCAGCAGCTGTCGCCGCTCCATGCCCCGTGGAGTGAGGTGGGCGAGGACGCGGCGCCGGTCGGTGGGGTCGACGCGACGGAACACCAGGTTCTGGTCGACGAGTTGGTCGATCAGCTTGGTCAGGCTCGGCGCCGGCAGGAAGGCGTGCTCGGCGAGAGCCGTCATGTTGCGGCCCTGCCCATCGGAGAGCAGGTCGAGGACCCGCCACGCCTCGACGGAGCAGTCGAACTCGTCGAGCACGGACTGGACTCGACGTACGGAGAGGCGCTCGGCCCGGGTCAGCAGGTGGAGCAGTTCCTCGGGCCGCCTCGCCATCGCTCTCCTCGAACTCGCCTTCGCCCGCCCCCGCGACGGTGGTGTCCGAGCTTACCTTCGTCCACCGCGCACCTGGCAACGGAAACCAGGAACGCATCCTTTCTGGGGGAAGTAACAGGTTTTTCGCGGCTCAAAAAATTACTTCCCCTGGAAACTGTTCTTCAATTACCCGGAAACGCAAGGGAAACAGTTGCCTCGCAGGCTGTGGTCGCACTTCAGTGACCTAGGAGGTAATGCATGACCGGGATCAGGATCAGCAGACGCGGTGTCCTCGCGGGCGCCTCGGCACTCGGCGCGACCGCCGCCCTCAGCGCGTGCGGCGCCAAGACCGGCAGCGCCACGTCGTCGTCCGGCGCCCAGGCGGACACCTCCGGCGACACCGTCAAGGTCGGTCTGCTGAACTCGCTCTCGGGCACCATGGCCATCAGCGAGGTCACCGTCCACAACGCGCTGCTGCTCGCGGTGAAGGAGATCAACGCCGCCGGCGGCGTCCTCGGCAAGAAGCTGAAGCCCATCAGCCAGGACGGCGCCTCGGACTGGCCGACCTTCGCCGAGAAGGCGGAGGCCCTGATCACCGACGACAAGGTGGTCGCCACCTTCGGCTGCTGGACCTCCGCCAGCCGCAAGGCCGTCAAGCCGGTCTTCGAACGCCACAAGTCGCTCCTCTTCTACCCCGTGCAGTACGAGGGCCTGGAGCAGTCCCCGTACATCTTCTACATCGGCGCCACCACCAACCAGCAGATCGTCCCCGCCCTGGACTACCTCAAGAAGCAGGGCCTGACGCGGCTGTACCTGGTAGGCAGCGACTATGTCTTCCCGCGCACCGCCAACAAGATCATCAAGGCGTACGCGGAGGCCCAGGGCATGAAGGTGGTCGGCGAGGACTACGCGCCGCTCGGTTCCACCGAGTTCAGCACCATCACCAACAAGGTGAAGGACGCGGGCGCGGACGCCGTGTTCAACACCCTCAACGGCGACAGCAACGTGGCCTTCTTCAAGGAGTACAAGTCCGCCGGGCTCACCGCGAAAAGCCTGCCGGTGCTCTCGGTGTCGATCGCCGAGGAGGAGGTCAAGAGCATCGGCACGCAGTATCTGGAGGGCCAGTTGACGGCCTGGAACTACTACGAGACCACCCCGGGGGCCGCCAACACCAAGTTCGTGGCGGCCTATCAGGCGGCGTACGGCAAGGACAAGCCGACCAGCGACCCCATGGAGGCGGCCTACATCTCCGTCTACCTCTGGAAGGAGATGGTCGAGAAGGCCGGCTCGTTCGACGTGGCGAAGGTGAAGAAGGCGGCGGACGGCATCGAACTCGACGCCCCCGAGGGGAAGGTCACGGTCGACGGTGCCACGCAGCACGTCTACAAGACCGCCCGCATCGGCAGGATCGGCTCGGACGGGCTGATCGAGGAGGTCTGGAACTCCGGCAAGCCGATCGAGCCGGACCCGTACCTGAAGGGGTACGACTGGGCCGCCGGGCTGTCCTGAATCCGACGGTGCGTGGGGTTTCTCGCGCAGTTCCCCGCGCCCCTGCTTTTCAGGGGCGCGGGGAACTGCGCGAGCCACCCCCACCCACCTGCACCCGCCAACGAACCCCGCACCCCCCGACCCGGAGCCGCTCCATGACGGTCGTCCTCAACCAGTCCTTCACCGGCATCAGCATCGGTGCCGTCCTCCTGCTCATCGCCCTCGGCCTGACCCTGACCTTCGGGCAGATGGGCGTGATCAACATGGCGCACGGCGAGTTCATCATGGCCGGCGCGTACACGACGTACGTGCTGCAGAAGTCGATCAGCGGCGCCGGCGTCTCCCTGCTCGTCGCCCTGCCGCTGGCCTTCCTCGTCGCCGGGGCGATGGGCGCCCTGCTCGAATGGCTGCTCATCCGGCGCCTCTACACAAGACCCCTGGACACCCTGCTGGTCACCTGGGGCGTCTCCCTGATGCTCCAACAGCTGGCGCGTGACATCTTCGGCGCCCCCAACGTCCAGACCCGAGCCCCGGACCTGCTCACCGGCAACATCTCGGTCGGCGGCATCACCTTCGCCAACAACCGGCTCTTCATCCTCGGCCTCGCCCTCCTGTGCGTCCTCGGCCTCACCCTGATCCTGCGGCTCACCCCGCTCGGCCGCCGCATCCGGGCCGTCGTGCAGAACCGGGACCTCGCCGAGGTGTCCGGCATCGCGACCGAGCGCGTGGACCGTACGACGTTCTTCCTCGGCTCGGGCCTCGCGGGCGTGGCCGGTGTCGCGCTCACCCTGGTCGGCCCGATCGGCCCGACGATGGGCACCAACTACATCGTCGACGCCTTCCTCGTCGTGGTCGTCGGCGGCGTCGCCCAGCTCAAGGGCAGCGTCATCACGGCCTTCGCCCTCGGCGTCCTGCAGTCGGTCCTCGAATACTCGACGACGGTGAGCGTCGCCAAGGTCATCGTGCTCGTGGCGATCGTCGCCTTCCTGCAGTGGCGACCCCAGGGCCTGTACACACTGCGCACCCGGAGCCTGGCATGACGACGACCACGACCTCCCCGCCCACGCCCCCGGCCGCCGACGCGAAGCCGGCCGTGTCACCCTACGAACGCTTCCGCGTCCCGGGGGCCTTCCTCCTCGGCGCCGTCGTGCTGTTCGGCGTCGCCCCGCTCGCCCTCTCCGACTTCCGGCTCAACCTCCTCGCCAAGTACCTGTGTTACGCGATCGTGGCGGTCGGCGTGAGCCTCGCCTGGGGCCGCGGCGGACTCCTCGTCCTCGGCCAGGGCGTCTTCTTCGGCATCGGCGGCTACGCCATGGCCATGCACCTCAAGCTCGCCGACGCGGCCGCCACCGGCCAGACGCTGCCCGACTTCATGCAGCTGTACGGCACCGGAGACAGCCTGCCCTGGTGGTGGCAGCCCTTCGCCAACCCGGTCTTCGCCCTCGCCATGACCGTCCTGCTCCCGATGGCGGTCGCCGCGCTGCTCGGCTTCTTCGTCTTCCGCCGCCGGGTCAAGGGCGCGTACTTCGCGATCCTCAGCCAGGCCCTGGCCGCCGCCCTCGCCATCTGGCTCGTCGGCCAGCAGGCCACCACCGGCGGCACCAACGGCCTCACCGACATCCAGGGCTTCTTCGGCTACGACCTCAACGACCCCGTCAACCAGCGGACGGTGTACTTCATCATCGCCGCGGTGCTCCTGCTCCTGATGGCCGCCGCCCGCCAGCTGTTCGTCAGCCGCTACGGCGAACTCCTCGTCGCCGTGCGGGACTCCGAGGAACGCGTCCGCTTCCTCGGCTACGACCCGGCCAACGTCAAGCTCGTCGCGTACGTCGTGGCGGCGGGCATGGCGGGTCTCGCCGGTGCCCTGTTCGTCCCGGCGGTCGGGATCATCTCCCCGGCGCTGATCGGCATCGTCCCGTCCATCGGCTTCGTCATCGGGGCCGCGGTGGGCGGCCGGGCCTCCCTGGTGGGCGCGGTGCTCGGCGCGATCGCCGTGGCCTGGGCGCAGAGCACTCTCTCCGACGCCTTCCCCGCCGCGTGGACGTACCTCCAGGGCCTGCTGTTCGTGCTGGCCGTCGGCTTCCTGCCCGGCGGCCTGGCGTCCCTGGCGAGCGTCGTGCGCAAGCGGCGTGCCCCCACGACCGGCAACACCACCCCGACCCCGACCCAGACCTCGACCCCGGCCCCGGCCCCGGCCCCGACAGGAGGAACGGCATGAGCGGCGAGGGACTGACAGTCCGTGATCTGCGGGTGACGTTCGACGGCTTCAAGGCCGTCGACGGCGTGGACCTCGACATCCGACCCGGCGACCTGCGCTTTCTCATCGGCCCGAACGGCGCCGGGAAGACCACCCTCGTCGACGCGGTCACCGGACTGGTGAAGTCCACGGGGTCGGTCCGCTTCGGCGGCGAGGAGCTCATCGGCAAGCCGGTGCACCGGATCGCCCGCCTGGGCATCGGCCGTACGTTCCAGACGGCCACGGTCTTCGAGGAGCTGACCGTCCTGCAGAACCTCGACATCGCGGCGGGCGCCGGACGCGGCCCGCTGACACTGCTCCGGCGCCGCAAAGGCGTGCCGGAGGCGGTGAGCAAGGCTCTGGAGACCACGGGCCTCACGGAGCTGCGCGACCGCCCGGCGGGTGTGCTGGCGCACGGGCAGAAGCAGTGGCTGGAGATCGGCATGCTGCTGGTCCAGGACGTGAAGCTGCTGCTGCTCGACGAGCCCGTGGCCGGAATGAGCCACGACGAACGCGAGGCCACCGGCGAGCTGTTGCGGCGTGTCAGCGAGGACCACACCGTCGTCGTCATCGAGCACGACATGGACTTCATGCGCTCCTTCGCCCGCAGCGTCACCGTCCTGCACGCCGGAAAGGTCCTCAGCGAGGGCTCCGTCACCGAGGTCCAGGCCGACGCCAACGTCCAGGAGGTCTACCTCGGCCGCGCGTCCGAGCCAGAGCCCGTCCCCGTCGCCGAGGAGGCGTGACCCCCATGCTGGAGATCAACTCCGTCCAGGCCGGCTACGACCGCACGACCGTGCTGCACGGCGTGACCGTCTCCGTCCCCGAGGACGGCGTCGCGACCGTCCTCGGCCACAACGGCGCCGGCAAGAGCACCCTCCTGCGCGCCGCGATGGGCCTGCTGAAGCCGAGGAGCGGGACCGTCCTGCTGGACGGCGAGGACATCACCCACCTCGCCCCGCACCAGCGGGTGGCCAGGGGTATGGCGTACGTCCCCCAGGGCCAGCAGTCCTTCCCTCACCTCACCACCGCCGAGAACCTGCGCCTGGTCGCCGACGGCCGCCCGGACGGCAAGGAGGCCGTCGCCGAGGCCCTGGACCTGTTCCCCGTCCTGCGAGAGCTGTCCGGCCGCCGCGCCGGCCTCCTCTCCGGCGGCCAGCGCCAGCAACTCGCCCTCGCCCGCGCCCTGATCACCCGCCCCAGGCTTCTCCTCCTCGACGAGCCGACCGAGGGCATCCAGCCCTCCGTCGTCGCCGAGATCGAGGAGACGATCCTCGCCCTCACGCGCCGCGGCGGCCTGTCCGTCCTCCTCGTCGAACAGCACGTGGGCTTCGCCATGCGCGCGGCCGAGCGGTACTACGTCCTCGAAGCGGGCCGGGTCACCTCGTCGGGCGAGGGCGGCTCGGGAGCCGAACAGACCGTACGGGCGGCGCTCAGCGTGTGACACCAGGGGCGGGCGTGCCATGCGCCGGCCCCGGTACGGGCGTGCCACGTGCCCGCGGACCTACGTCCCGGCGTGCAGTCCGTCCGCGAGTTGGCCGTGTCGGTGCCGCCAGCCCGTCCGTACGCGGGTGGCGCCGGCCAGATGCGGGTGGCCGAGGGGCAGGTCCGCGTGCACATGGGGCGCGGGCGGCGCCGGCCACAGCCGTACGGCCAGCAGCGCGGCGGCCAGCGCGATCGAACCCAGGGCGAGGACCGCCCGGTCGAGTCCGCTCGCCGACCCGAGCCACCCGGCCAGGGGATACGTCACCAGCCAGCAGCCGTGCGACAGGGAGAACTGGGCGGCGAACGCGGCCGTACGCTCCCCGGGCGGCACGGAGCGCCGGACGAGCCGCCCCGCCGGGGTCAGCACCGCCGAGCACGCGGCCCCGAACGCCGCCCACACACCGAGCAGCGCGGGCAGCCGCCAACTCCCGCTGGACGCGGCCGTGACGACCCCCAGCCCGGCGAAGACGACGGTCAGCAGCAGCGCGCCCGGCAGCATCACGGCCCGGTCCTGCACCCTGTCCAGGACGCGCGGCAGGACCAGGGCCACGACCATCGACCCGGCCCCGTACGCTCCGAGCGCCAACGGCACGGCACCCTCCGACAACCCCAGGACGTCGCGGACGTAGACCACGGAGTTGACGGTCACCATCGCACCGGCCGCCGCGACCGCGAGGTTCAGGGAGAGCAGGGCCCGCAGCCGGGGGACGGCGAGGAAGAGACGGACGCCCGTGCCGACGCGGCCCTTTCCCGAGTCCCGCGCTCGCGGGACCCGTGCGGGCAACACGGCGGAGACGACCAGTGCGGCCGACGCGAGAAAGCCGAGCACGGTGCCCGTGAACAGCCAGTTGTAGGTGATGACGGACAACAGCGCGGCCGCGAGCGCGGGGGAGAACAGACTCTCCAGGTCGTAGGCGAGCCGAGACATCGACAGCGCCCGTGTGTACTGACGCTCGTCGGGCAGCACGTCGGGGATGACGGCCTGGAACGTCGGCGTGAACGCGGCCGAGGCGGACTGGAGGAGGAAGACCAGCAGGTACACCTGCCAGACCGCGCCGACGAACGGCAGGAACAGGGCGACGCCGGCGCGGACGAGATCCGCCGTCACCATGAGGGCCCGGCGCGGCAGCCGGTCGGCGACCGCGCCCACGGCCGGGGCGATCACCACGTACGCCACCATCTTGATCGCGAGGGCGGTACCCAACACCGAACCGGCGTCGGCGCCCGCGAGGTCGTACGCCAGCAGACCGAGGGCCACGGTCGCGAGCCCCGTGCCGACCAAGGCGATGACCTGGGCGGCGAAGAGGCGCCGGTAGGTGCGATGGCTCAGGACGGCGAGCATACGAACGGCTCCCCTCGGCGTGGCGGTTCCGGGCCGTACCGCCGAGTGTAGCCATCATGTGCGCAGATGCGCACATGATGGCTGGAGCTTCCCGAAGGAGCGCGGGGCTGTGACATGTGGGGCTCCGCCGAGTGGGCGCGACCACCCCCGACGATGCCGCAGCCGACCGACGGCCCACGGCGGTAACAGCGGAGCGCCTACGCTGGACTCATGCCTGAACGCCACGCAGTGTCACCTGCAGCCGGTGCGCATCTGCGCGCCCCCGACAGCGCGCGGCTCGCCGAGGCGACCGGGGTCTTCGCGATGCTCTCGGACGCCACCCGGCTGCATCTGCTGTGGCTGCTCGCCCAGGGCGAGTCGGACGTCGGCTCACTGGCCGAGCGCTGTGAGGCGTCCCGGACGGCGGTCAGCCAGCACCTCGCCAAGCTGCGGCTCGCCGGCCTCGTCGAGACCCGCCGTAAGGGCCGGCACATCTACTACAGCCTCGGCGACGGCCATCTGCGACGCCTGGTCGTGGAAGCGCTGAGCCACGCGGACCACCGGGTCAGCGGGCAGGCACCGCACGACTGAGGACGGCCCATGACCGCTGACTTCTCGCTCAGACAGCTGGAGTACTTCGTGGCCGTGGCCAACACGGGCTCGATGAGCGCGGCCGCCGTACGGTGTCACGCCTCCCAGGCGGGCATCTCGGCCGCCATCACCGACCTGGAGCGCCGGCTCGGGGTGCAGTTGCTGGTGCGGCGGCGCGCCAAGGGCGTCTTCCTCACCGAGGCCGGCACCCGGGTCCTGGAGCACGCGCAAGCGGTCCTGGCCCTCACCGAGGACCTCAGCGCCAGCGCCAAGGCGGAGAAGGGGCAGCTCGCCGGCCGGCTGACGATCGGCTGCTACGCCACGCTCTCCCCGTTCCTGATCCCCCCTCTGGTGGACGGCTTCACCCGCCTCCACCCCGCCGTCGACCTGCGCTTCGTCGACGGCTCCCAGGAGGAGATCCGCCAAGCCCTGCTCGACGGCGCCTGCGACCTGGCCTTCCTGTACGCGACCGGAGCCGAGGCCGGCCTGTCGTGCACGGCCGTCCGGTCGAGCAAGCCGTACGCGATCCTGTCACCCGGTCACCCCCTGGCCGGCCGAGCCGCCGTCTCCCTCACCGAACTCGCCGACGAGCCCCTGATCGTCTACGCGTCCCCTCCGGCACCGAGCAACGCCGACCGCTGGATGCACAGCGTCGGCGTCAAGCCGCACATCCGTTACCGCACCTCCAGCATCGAAGCCGTACGCAGCCTGGTCGCCCGCGGCCTCGGCTACTCCATGCTGATCCAGCGCTGGCCGACCGACACCAGCTTCGAGGGGCTGCCTCTGGCGTCGGTCCCGATCAGCGACCCGCTGGAGGAGGTCGACGTGGTGATCGCCCACGCCGCGAGCGTCACCCCCACCCGCCGGGCCCGCGCCTTCGCCCGGTACGCCCGGGACACCCTGGCGCCGACGACCACCTGACGCGGGCCCGGCGCCTGTGTACGGACGCCTGGTCAGAACCGAATCGTCCGCCGGCCCGTCCTGGAAGGCGGGGGCGAACGGACGGGAAGCGATGGTTGAACAGGCGGACAGCGGTGCGACGGCGTCGTCGGGCCGCACGAAGTGGACGCGCGGGCGGGGCGTCGCCGTGGCGGCGGTGCTGACCGCCGGGCTGTTGGTGTTCCACCGGGCGGTTCCCAACTCCGTGGGCCGTCCGGGCAGTCTGCTGGAAGCGTTCCTGCCCTGGCTCGGCCTGGCGGTCGTGGTCCTGCTCGGCCTGGGGCTGCTGCGCCGCTCGGCCGTCGCACTGGTGACTGTCCTGCTGCCGACGGCGGCCTGGACGTACCTCTTCGGCGGGCTGCTCCTGCCCGGGACGAAGGCGGGCACGTGCGACCTCACGGTGGTGCAGCACAACGTCAGCGACGAGAACGCCGACCCGGCGGGTACCGCGCGCGCCCTGGCCGACGCCGAGCCCGACCTCATCGCGCTGGAGGAGCTGGTGCCCAAGGCGCTGCCGGTCTACGAGAGGGCACTCGCCCGGCAGTATCCGTACCACGCGGTCCGGGGCACCGTCGGACTCTGGTCGAGGCATCCGCTCACCGAGGCACGGCTGCTGGACATCAAGCCCCGGGGGATCGCGGAGGAATGGAGCCGCGGACTGCGGGCCGTGGCCCGCACACCGCACGGCGAGATCGCGGTGTACGTCGCGCACCTGCCCTCGGTCCGCGTCGGGGCGAGCGGTCTCGCCTCCCAGCGACGTGACGAGAGTGCCGACCTGCTGGGCCAGGCCGTCGCCGCCGAGAAACGGAACCCGGTGATCCTGCTGGGTGACCTCAACGGCACGGTCGACGACCGTGGCCTGGACCAGCTGACCGCACAGCTGAACGTGGCGGAACGGGGCTTCGCCCTCAGCTTCCCCGCCGGCCTTCCCTTGGCCCGGATCGACCAGGTCATGGCCCGCTCGGCGACCGTCACCCATATCCGCACCCTGCCCACCACCGGCAGCGACCATCTGCCGGTCGCCGCCCGGATCGCCCTGGACCGACCGTCGAAATGCGGCCAACTCCTTTAGGCTGAGCGGAAATTGATGGCCCCTCATCGTGCACCGGGGCCCCCTCTACTGGGCGGCTCACCCTCCCGGACGACCTGGGCCCGGGTGTGGTCCTCGTCCACCCGATCCCGCGCGAGCGCCTCACCACCCCTCTCCTCCGCGCCACCGACGACCCGATGCCGTACCTCTCGCGCTGTCCGCGACGAGCGTCGTCAATCCCCCGGTGGCCGCGGAACCGCGTCGAAAGTCTCGACGGTCGGGCTTCCTCGCAGGTCGCGGTCGCCTCGGGCGAGCAGCAGACCGCCCAGACACGCCACACAGGCCGAGGCGAGCATGGTCACGGCCATCGGCAGAGCCGTCCTCTCCCCGCCCAGCCCCACGAGCGGTGCGACGACGGCCGCGAGGCCGAACTGCAGCGCGCCCAGCAGCGCCGAGGCGGTGCCCGCCGCATGCGGGGCGCGGGCGGTGGCGAGGGCCGTGGCGTTGGCGGCCACCAGGCCCAACGAGGACACGGCCAGGTAGGTCAGGACGACCGTCAAGACGAACGGAGGCCGCCCGGCCGCCGCCGACACGCACAGCAGGACGCAGCACAACGCCATCGACACGAGCCCGGCGCGCAACAGAGCCCGGGGGCCGAACCGGGCGACGATTCTGCGGTTGAGGGCACCGGTGGAAGTGAAACCGAAGGAGTTGATCGCCAGCGCCACCGTGTACATGCCGGTGGAGAGGCCGTAGAGGTGCTGGTACACGAAGGGCGACGCCGCGAGGTACGAGAAGAGGACGCCGAACCCGAAGCCGTACGCCAGGGCGAAGCCGACGTACCGCCGGTCGGCGAGCAGGCCGCCCACGCCGCGGAAGGGGGAGGTGAGCCCACCGCCGTGCCGCAGCCGCGGCGGGAGGGTCTCGGGTACGCGGAGGAGGACACCCAGGCACGTCAGTACGGCGAGTGTGGCCAGGACCAGGAAGATCCCGCGCCAGCCGGCGGGCCCGAGGACCGCCCCGCCGATCAGCGGGGCGACGACTGGTGCCACTCCACCGGTGATGACGAGGACGCCGAACGCCCGCGCCGCCCCGCTTCCCGATGCGCCGCTCTCCGCCGTCCGGTCGCTGATCACCGCGCGGGCGATGACGATTCCGGCCGCGCCGCCGAACCCCTGGACGAAGCGGGCCGCGATGAGGAGTTCGACGGACGGGGCGAGGGCGCAGAGCAGTCCCGCGAGCGCGCTCACCGCGGTGCCCGCCAGCATGGGCCGCCGCCGGCCCCACCGGTCGGACAGCGGCCCGATGACCAGTTGGCCGGTGGCGAGACCGATCATGAAGGCGGTCAGGGTGAGCTGGACCCCGCTGGCCCCGGTGTGCAGGTCGTCGATCATCCGGGGGAAGGCCGACAGATACATGTCCGTGGCCAGCGGCGCCACCGCGTAGGCGAGGGCCAGCACCAGCATGGTGGGCGTCGGCACGCCGGACTCGGTGCCGGAGCGTGTGCTTCGAGCGTCGCGACGTGAAAAGCGACCTGAGGAGCGACGTGAGTACAGAGGCATGCCGATCCCCTTTGATCACTGCCGACGGCAGCGTTACGAGTTCGCCTTGACGATCTCGACCGTGAGGCGGCCGAGTCCGGTGATCTCGCCCTCCAGCAGGTCGCCGGGCTTCATCCACTGCCCGGTGCCCAGACCGACGCCGGCCGGGGTGCCGGTGGAGACCACGTCTCCCGGTTCCAGGGTCAGGTGCTCGGTGATCTTCACCAGTTGCTCGGGGATGGACCAGATCATGTCCCGGGTGTTGGCGTCCTGCCTGGGCTCGCCGTTGAGCCAGAACCGCAGGCGCAGGTCGTTCTCGTCGACGAAGCGGGCCGGGACGATCGCCGGGCCGAGCGGGCAGCTGTCGTCGAAGGCCTTGCCGCCGAACAGGTCGAACTTCACCAGGTGCTGGGGGTGGCGCTGCCAGTCACGGGCGGACAGGTCGATGGCGATGGTGTAGCCGGCGACGTGCTCCATCGCGTTCTCCAGCGTCAGATGACGCCCTCGCTTCCCGATGACGACGGCCAGTTCGAGTTCGTAGTCGAACTTCTCCGTCTGCTCGGGGTAACGCACCGTCTTGCCCGGCCCCACCAGCGACGTGGTCGGCGGCTTGAAGAAGAAGAGGGGGATCTTCTTGTCCTTCTCCCAGTCGGTGTGACCGCCGTCCTTCTCCATGTGGTCGTAGTAGTTGGCCCCCGTCATCACGACCTTGCGTGGGTGCTGGAGGGGAGTGAGGACGTCCTCCAGGGCGGCGGGGGCGGGCAGTGGCGCCGTGGCGTCGGTGCCGTCGGACAGCCGCTCGGCCGCCGCGACGAGGATCGGCTCGGTCCGCTCCCAGTGGTCGAAGACGTTCATCAGGCCGCGCGCCGGCTCCGGCCGCAGCGCTTCGGGGGCGACGTCCGCCAGCGCCCACGAGCGGTCCCCGATCGACAGGACCGGGGTCGGGCGCCCGTCGACGCGCAGGGTGGCCAGGGAAAAGGTCATGGGAAGGGTCTCCGTCATTCGAGCGAGGTACGACGTTGTCGGGGGTGTGGTCGGCCCTGCGTGGTCGGGTGACGCGTGATCGGGCGGTGCGTGGTCCGGTGGCGTGTCCGCCGGGTGGGTCCGTTGCCTGTGTGCTCCGGTGCGCGTGGGCCGGGCGCGGTCGGCGATGGGTGGTCCCGGTGTGCGTCGGTCGGGTGTGGTCCGGCGCTGTGTGGTCCGATTGCGCATCGCCGGGTGTCGTGGGCCACGTGTGGTCCGGGTGCGCGTCGGCCGGTGCGGTCCCGTCGCGCGTCGGCCGGGTGCGGTCCGGCTACGCGTCGCCCGTGAGCGTCGTCAGCATGGTCGGGCCGCCCTGGACGGCCGTGCGCTGCATGTGGTGGAGGACGCCGCGGATGCCACCCATCTCCTCACCGCCGCCGGCCCGGCCGGGGCCGCCGTGGATCAGCGCGGGCAGCGGAGAGCCGTGGCCGGTGGAGGACTTGGCGGACTCCGTGTCCAGGACGAGGACCCGGCCGTGCCAGGGGGCGAGGCCGACGACCGTGCGGCGGGCGAAGTCCGCGTCACCGGTGACCACGGACGCGGCGAGGCTGCCACGGCCCTGGGCAGCCAGGAACACGGCGTGCTCCGGCGAGGTGTACGGGATGAGCGTGCTGACCGGCCCGAACGCCTCCACCTCGTGCGGGGCGGTGGCGCCGGAGTCGTCACAGCGCAGCAGCAGGGGAGTGAGGAACGCGCCGCGCTCGCCGTCGGCACCGACGAAGTCCACCCGGTCCGGGTCGCCCGAGACCACTCGCGCCGAGTCGAGCAGCGTCTTCACACAGCGCCGCACCTCCTCGCGCTGCCCGAGGCTCGCCAGCGCGCCCATACGCACCGAAGGATCGGCCGGGTTGCCCACCACCACCTCGGCCAGTCGCGTCGCGGCCGCCTCGCTCACCGCGTCCATCAGCCCGGCCGGGACGATGGCGCGGCGGATCGCCGTGCACTTCTGCCCCGCCTTCACCGTCATCTCGGTGACCAACTGGTCGACGTACAGGTCGAATTCGGCCGTACCGGGTGTGGCGTCCGGGCCGAGCACCGAGCAGTTGACCGAGTCCGCCTCGGCGTTGAACCGCACGGCCTGCCGTACGACCGCCGGATGCGTCCGCAGCCGTTCCGCCGTGGCCGCCGAGCCGGTGAACGACACCATGTCCTGCTCGGTGACATGGTCGAGGAGATCCCCCGCGCCGCCGCACACGAACTGCAGGCTGCCCGGCGGCAACAGACCCGACTCCACGACGAGTTCGATCAGCCGACTGGTGAGTTGGCAGGTCTGCGTCGCTGGCTTGACCAGGCTCGGCACACCGGCCAGCACCGCCGGGGCGAGCTTCTCCAGCGGGGCCCACACCGGGAAGTTGTAGGCGTTGATCTGGACGGCCGCGCCGCGCAGCGGGGTGCAGATGTGGCCGCCGAGAAAGCCGCCGTCCCGGCTCAGGCTCTCCCGCGCACCCTCGACATAGACCAACCCCTCGCCGCCCCCCGGCAGTTCACGCTCACCCAGGGACGCGTAGTACTGCACGACCCGGATGCCGCCGTCGATGTCGTACTTCGAGTCGAAGAGCGTGGCGCCCGTGGTGGCGGACAGCGCGTACAACTCCTCGCGGTGGCCCCGCAGATACGTCGCGATGTCGGCGAGGAGTCCGGCGCGCTGATGGAAGGAGAGTGCGCGGAGCTCCGGGCCGCCGACCGAGCGGGCGTGGCGGAGCGCGGCCGCCATGTCGACGCCGGCCGAGGAGACATGGGCGACCACGTCACCGGTGACGGCGTCGCGGACGGGCGTCCCCTCCTCGGTGGGGGTGTGCCACTGGTCCTGTACGTAGCTGCGCAGCGCGCTCATCGTGTCGTCCCGTCCGTCGTCGCAGGTGTCCGGACGGCCGCGACCGTCCCGGCGTATCCGTCGTCGCCGTCCGCGACGGCGTGATGGCCCCAGATGTCGGCCGTGTAGACCCGGCTCACCCAGGTCTCGTCGTCGACCTGGCGGCCCTCGGCGCCCACCTCGATGCCGAAACCGGCGGGGGAGCGCATGTAGAAGGAGAACATCAGGTCGTTGGAGTGCCGGCCGAGCGTCGCCATCAGCGGGACCTTGTGCTCGCGGGCCCGGTCGTGGGCCCGCCCGACCTCGTCCATGCTCGACACCTCGCACAGCACATGGTGGGTGCCCTCACGCTTGCGGGACTCGACGAAGGCGATGCTGTGGTGGCGAGGGTTGCAGCCCATGAAGTAGAAGGTCCCGCCCAGCGGCAGATGGGTCACATCGCTGAGCCGGAAGCCCATGACGTCGCGGTAGAAGTCCACCGCCTCCATGGCGTGCGGGGACTTGAGGACCACATGGCCCATGCCCTGGTCGCCCGTCACGAAGGTGACGCCGAGCGGGGAGACGAACGGGGTCGCGGCGACCCGGCGTCCGATGAACAGCTCGGTCCGCACCGCGCACGGCCCGTCGAACCACAGCATGCGGTCCACCTGTCGCCCGGCGCACTCCTCGGCCGTGCCCTCGTGGACCTCGACCCCGTGTGCCCGCAGCCGTTCCACGACGCGGTCGAGTCCGGCACGGTCACCGACCTCCCAGCCGATGTACGTCACGCCGCCGGTCTCGGCGGGTTCGACACTGAACCGGTAGGGATGCTCGTCCAGGCGCAGCAGCCGTTCCTCGGGGGAGCCGGCCGGGCCGGCGGGCATGGTGCCGATCACGTCACTGGCGTACGCGACCCAGCCGTCCGGGTCGGGCGTGCCGATGCCGAGATAGCCCAGGCTGCGAATACTCATCGAAACCTCCACTGGTCGGGGCCCTGCCCGTGAAGCGCGAGGGGCCGCCCGCTGCTCGAAGTTAGTTGTCAGGGTTCTAATTATCAAGACTCTGACTAACTTCTCGAGAAGGTTCGCAAGGCCCTTGACTGTCAGAGTTCTATCTATCTACGGTCGGGGCATCCGACGACGGCCCCCCGCCGTCACGACGACGTCGGCCGCCCGTTCAAGACGGCGCCGGCCGTCACGAAGGGCGACCACATGCCTGTATCTGAGCCGCGTCTGTCCCCCGTGGCGGAGAAGGACATCCCGGAGAAGGCGCTGACGGCCCTGGAGCCGTACCGCAACGCCGAGGCCGGCGGTGACATCTACGCGATCTGGACGACGCTCGCCGCACACCCCGACGCGCTGCGCCGCTTCCTCCTCTTCGGCAACCACGTCCTGGGCAGGAACACCCTGCCCGTCCGGTCGCGCGAGCTGGTCATTCTGCGGGTCGCATGGCTCACGCAGGCCGAGTACGAGTGGCTGCAGCACGTCCGCATCGCCCGCCGGGCGGGGCTGTCCGACGACGAGATCCGCGCGCTCGGCACCCCCGAGCCGGCCGGCTTCGACGACACCGAGCAGGTCCTGCTGCTCGCGACCGACCAGCTCGTCGGCGTTGCGGACCTCGACGACGGCGCCTGGAAGCAGCTGCGGGACCGGCTCGACACCGAGCAGCTCATCGACCTCGTCTACACGGTCGGCCAGTACCAGACCGTCGCGATGGCGATCAACGCCTTCCGCATCCAGCCGGAGCCGGACATCGCCGCACTCCGCGCGGAACTCCCGCTGCCCGCGCCCACCGCCGCCTAGCCCCTCCCAGCCCTCGTAGGAGACAGACCTCATGAAGCTCGCCAACCTCGCCGGCCGGGCCACGGTCATCGTCGGCGACCGCGCCCTCGATGTGGAGAAGGCCAGCAACGGGGCGCTCGGCCCCGACCCCGCCGTCCTCTACGACCTCGAGAACCACGACGCGCTGCGCCGGCTCGCCGAGGCGGCGGGTGACGCCGAGCTCGCCGAGTACGACGAGAAGCTCCTCGGCCCCGTCTCCCCGCGCGCCCCGAAGATCCTCGCCGTCGCGCTCAACTACCGGGGGCACGCCGAGGAGTCGGACATGCCGATCCCCGAACAGCCCACGGTCTTCGGCAAGTTCAGCAGCTCCCTGACCGGACCGTACGACCCGGTGATCGTGGCCGAGGGCATCGACAAGTGCGAC
This sequence comes from Streptomyces sp. NPDC002787, assembly GCF_053592095.1. Taxonomy (NCBI): domain Bacteria; kingdom Bacillati; phylum Actinomycetota; class Actinomycetes; order Kitasatosporales; family Streptomycetaceae; genus Streptomyces; species Streptomyces sp. NPDC002787. The sequence continues at coordinate 165,338 of NZ_JBSFVC010000013.1, forward strand.
TTCGAGGCCGAGGTCGTGGTCGTCATCGGCCGGACCATGCGCCATGTGGAACCCGAGGCCGTCTGGGCGGGCATCGCCGGGGTGACCGCCGGGCAGGACGTCACCGACCGCCGCGAGCAGTGGCGCAAGCCGCTGAACCAGTTCACCCTCGCCAAGTCCTACGACACCTACAGCCCGACCGGCCCGCTGATGGCGACCGTCGACGAGTTCGAGGACCCCGACGACATCGAGATCGTCGGACACGTCGACGACCTGGAGGTCCAGCGCGGCCGCACCTCCGACCTCATCTTCCCCATCCCGGAGTTGATCTCCTGGATGTCCCGGCGCGTCACGCTGGAGCCGGGTGACCTGGTCTTCACCGGCACCCCGGCGGGCTGTGGCGTCCGGCGCGTCCCGCGCCTGTACCTGGAGCCCGGAATGACGCTGACCACCGAGCTTCCGGGCGTCGGCACGATGCGCAATCCGATCAGTCGGTGAGATCAAGAGGCGCTGTTACGATGCGACCGGTCCGGACGAAGGGAGCTCACACGTGTCGGACGCCCACGTAGGTGACGCCGCCGACGCGGTCGGTCATCCGCGCTCCCGTGAGTTCGCCGCCAAGGTCCGGGGCCGCCATCAGGAGATGGGCCACACGGACCGTCAGCTGGACGGCGTCGCGCTGGTCACCCATCTCACCCGGCTCGTCGCGCGCCTCGTGCAGGACTTCGAGGCGTCCGTGCACCGGCCACTCGGGATGACCTGGGCCGGCTTCCGGATCATGAACACCCTCTGGGTCTTCGGGGACATGGAGCAGCGGGAGATCGCCCGTATCTCCGGCACCTCGCGGGCCAGCGTCTCCAGCGCCCTCAACACCCTCGAGGAGCGAGGTCTGGTCGAGCGGCGTCGCGAACAGGGCGACCGGCGGCTCGTCCGGGTCTCGCTCACCGAGTCCGGCCTCACGATGCTGTACAAGGCCATCGAGGGGCAGACCGAGCGCGAGCACGCCTGGATGGGTGTCCTGGAGGACCAGGAGATCTCCCAGCTGGTCGCCCTGCTCGGCAAGATGGTCAACCAGAAGTACCCGGAGTAGTCCGCCGTTCGACGGCTTCGGGGCCGCTCGCAAGCCCCTGACCGGCGGTTTCACGCCGTACGTGAGCACCCCTCGGGTGACACTCGGGAGAACTCCGGGCCGAGGTCGTAAGGCCCTTGACGATTAGACCTCTGACGATTACGTTCTCCACAAGTTCGACTGGTTCTCCCCACCCTGTTCCGCTTCCTGGGCAATGACGCCCCGCACCCGCTGCGAGGAACGATGGACATCGGCTGTCTGTTCGCGCCAACCACCGCCACCCCGGACCACATCGCGGAGGCCGAGCGCCTCGGCTTCACCTACGCCTACGTGTACGACTCGCCGTCGCTGTTCGCGGACGCCTGGATGACCCTGGGCCGGACGGCGGACCGCACCTCCCGGATCCGCCTCGGTGTCGCGGTGGTCACCCCCAAGCTGCGCCACCTCGTCGACAACGCCGCCGCCGCGGTGACCCTCGCGGCCCTCGCGCCGGGCCGGGTGGATGTCGTGGTCGGCGCCGGCTTCACCAGCGCCGCGCTGCTCGGCCGCCGGGGCGCGCGCTGGGCGGAGGTCGAGGAGTACATCGTGGCGCTGCGTGCCCTGATGGCCGGCGAGGAGATCGACTGGGAGGGCGCCAGGATCACCCTGACGTTCCCCGGCCACGCAGGACTCGCCCCCGTCACGGACGTCGCGGTCCTCGCCGCCGCACACGGGCCCAAGGGGTTCGCCGTCGCCAACCGGGTCGCCGACGGAGTCGTCACCAACCCGAGCCACAGCTCCGAGCCGATCCCCTTCGAGGGCCGGGTCGTGGTGACGGCGTACGGCACGGTCCTCGACGACGGCGAGGAGCTGAGCGACGCGCGGGTCGTGGACGCCGCCGGACCCGGCGCCGCGCTCGCCCTGCACCTCGGCGACTTCGGGCCGCTCGCCGGCACCGACGAGGTGCGCGGCTACCAGGCCTGGCTGGCCACGGTCCCGGAGCCGCGCCGCCACATAGAGACCCACCGGGAGCACCTGATCGGGGTGACCCCCGAGGAGCGCCCCTTCATCACCCCGAAGGTGATCGAGGCCGCGACCGCCACGGGGACGCCGGAGCAGGTCCGGCAGCGTCTCCAGCGGTTGGAGGGTTCCGGTGCCACGACGGTGGCGTACCAGCCCGCCGGGCCGGACATCGTGCGTGAGCTGCGTGCGTTCGCGGCGGCCGCGGGGCTGTGAACCAGGCCGGGGGTCTCTGCTTCCGGCCGCGTCAGAGCTCGGGAGGTGCGGTGCGTCGGCGGGTGCGGGGTGGTGGGGGCTGGTCGCGCCCACGCGGCGGAGCCGCACATGTCGCAGCCCCGCGCCCCTGAGGTTTCCCGGGCTCGCCCCACGCTTCAAGGGGTGGGCGGGGAGCCGGGAGCAACCGCACAGCCGGTCCCGGCTGGTCGGGACTTTCCGGTCCCGGTTCACCCGAACCCTCCGGTCCCGGTTCACCCGAACCCTCCAGTCCCGGTTCACCCGAACCTACGGTCCCTGCTCGGCACGAGCCGTCGGCTCACAGCCCCGCCCGAATCATCGGCCCACAGCCCCGCCCGATCCGTCGGGCTCCAACCTCCGTCAGATCCGGCGGGCCCGCCACTCCGTCCGATGGATCCCGCTCACATCCCCGCCCGCCCCACGGGCCCCTGCTACAAGGCCCAGCCGGCCGAGCCCCCGCGCTTGGGCCCACCCCGCTCCAGCGACTCCCCTCCGCCCCACCCCGCACGCCCAACGAGGAGTACGACCATGCCCCGCAGAATCGTCACCGGTCTGGACGAGAACGGTCAGGCCGCCGTCGTCCAGGACGGCCCCGCCCCGCGCACCTACGAGCTGAAGCACACGCCCGGCTTCGCCAACTCCCTGGTGTGGGCGACGCCCGCCGAGCCGGTCGTGCCCTTCGACGGCACCGACCCGACGCCGGCCGTCGCCTCCTACGTTCCCGCGTCCGGCGAGACCCGGCTGATCCACCTCGTGATCCCGCCGGACACCGTCTACATGAGCGAGGACTTCGACCCGGCCGCCGCCGTCGCCGAGCGGCTGGAGACCAGCCCCGGCCTCGCCGAGCTGTTCGAGCCGGACGCCCCCGGCATGCACACCACCGACACCGTCGACTACGGCGTCCTCCTCCAGGGCGAGATCGTCCTCGAACTCGACGCGGGCAACGAGACCACCCTCGCCCCGGGCGACGTCGTGATCCAGAACGGCACCCGCCACGCCTGGCGCAACCGCTCCGACGCCCCCGCCGTCGCCCTCTTCGTCCTCATCGGCGCCCGGAGGACTGCCTGATGCCGCACCTCGACCCCATCGACGCCCTGGAACTCGACTCCGAACTCGACGAGGTCGAACGGCTCATCCGGGACACCGTCAGCGCCTTCGTCAAGGACAAGGTCACCGACCACGTCGCCGACTGGTTCGAGGCGGGCACCTTCCCCACCGCCGAACTCGGCCCCGAGATCGGCAAGTTGGGCTTGCTGGGCATGCATCTGGAGGGCTACGGCTGTGCCGGCGCCAGCGCCACCGCGTACGGCGTGGCCTGCCGCGAGCTGGAGGCCGCCGACTCGGGCCTGCGCAGCTTCGTCTCCGTGCAGGGCTCCCTGGTGATGTTCCCCATCCACCGCTACGGCTTGGAGGAGCAGAAGCAGCAGTGGCTGCCCAAGCTGGCGTCCGGCGAGGCGATCGGCTGCTTCGGGCTCACCGAACCCGACCAGGGCTCCGACCCCGGCGGCATGCGCACCCTCGCCAAGCGTGACGGCGACGACTGGGTCCTCAACGGCACCAAGACGTGGATCACCAACGGTTCCATCGCCGACATCGCCGTCGTCTGGGCCCGCACCGAGGAGGGCATCCGAGGGTTCCTGGTCCCCAAGGACACCCCCGGCTTCACGACCAGCGAGATCCACCGCAAGCTCTCCCTGCGCGCCTCGGTCACCGCCGAGCTGCACCTGGAGGACGTACGGCTGCCGGGCGACGCGGTGCTCCCCGGCGTCACCGGACTGCGCGGACCGCTGTCCTGCCTGTCCGAGGCCCGCTTCGGCATCCTCTGCGGAGTCGTCGGCGCCGCCCGCACCTGCTACCTCTCCGCGCTCGAATACTCCACCACCCGCGAGCAGTTCGGGCGGCAGATCGGCGGCTTCCAGCTCACCCAGGGCAAGCTCGCCCACATGCAGGTCGAACTCGTCCGGTCCCAGCTCCTCGCCCTGCGCCTGAGCAAGCTCAAGGACGCCGGGAGGCTCCGCCCGGAGCAGGTCAGCCTCGGCAAGCTCGCCAACGTGCGCGCCGCCCTCGACATCGCCCGCTCGGCCCGCACCGTCCTCGGGGCCAACGGCATCACCACCGAGTACCCGGTGCTCCGCCACGCCAACAACCTGGAGACGGTCCTCACCTACGAGGGCACCGAGGAGATCCACACCCTCGTCGTCGGAGAGTCCGTCACGGGCCTCGCGGCGTACCGCTAGAGACCCTGATCCGCCGGAGAGGGCCCTTCAGCACCCCGGGCGGGCCGTATTGAGGGTCGGCCCGCCCGGGGGAGTCACGTACGACACCACGGGAGGCGAACGTCGTGACCACACACGCGCACCACGAGCAGGACCAGGCGAACGACTTCGCCCAGGGCATCCGTCTCGAAGACCTCTGGGACGACCCCTATCCCATCTACCGCAGGCTTCACCACGAGGCCCCCGTGGCCTGGGTCCCCGCCGCCGGCCGCTATCTGATCACCCGGCACGAGGACGTCGTCTTCGCCGAACAGCACCCGGAACTGTTCAGCTCCCGCGAGAAGGACTCCCTCGTCCTGAAGGTCATGGGCGCCAACATGCTCCGCGAGGACGACCCCGAGCACCGCAGACTGCGGGCCGCCGCCGAGCCGCCGGCCCGGCCCCGCCGGGTCAAGACCGACTGGAGTCCCATCTTCCAGCGCACCGCCGACGAACTGATCGACTCCTTCGCCGCCAAGGGCGAGGCCGACCTGTTCGCCGACTTCGCCGGCCCCTTCGCCGCCACCAACCTGGCGCACCTGCTGGGGATTCCACACGTCCCGGCCGCCGACATGATCCGCTGGTCGCAGGACATGATGGACGGCAACAGCAACTACGCCGACATCCCCGAGGTCTGGGACCGCGCCCTCGCGGCGGCCGGCGCCGTCGAGGAGGCCGTCGACGAAGCCGTACGACGGCTGCGGGACGAGCCCGACGGTTCGGTGATCTCCTCGATGCTGCACGCCGAGGACCCGCCCACGCTCCAGCAGATCAAGAACAACATCAAGGTCATCATCGGCGGGGGCATCAACGAGCCCCGTGACGTGCTGACCGCCGGAGTCTGGGCCCTGCTCACCCACCCCGAGCAGCGCGCCGCGGTCGAGGCCGACCCGGCCAGGTGGCGGCACGTCTTCGAGGAGACCGTCCGCTGGATCTCCCCGATCGGCATGTATCCCCGCCAGACCACCGACGACATCGAGCTGTCCGGCGTGCGCATCCCGGCCGGCTCTCGGGTCGCCCTGGTGATAGGCGCGGCCAACCGGGACGAGGACGTGTTCCCCGAGCCCGACCGCTTCGACATCGACCGTGAGCAGAGGGCCCACCTCGCCTTCGGCGGCGGACCCCACTTCTGCATGGGCACCTGGGTCGCCCGCCACGAGGTCGGCGAGATCGCCTGGCCCACCCTCTTCCGGCGGCTGCCCGGCCTCGAACTGGCCTCGGACGATCCGGTTCGGGTCGGCGGCTGGGTCTTCCGCGGAGTACTGAACCTGCCCGTCCGCTGGAAACGCCACTAGGAGCGACGTTGTCCGACAACATCAGCGCCCCGCCGGGCACCTGGTTCGGCGCCCGGCTCCCCGCCCACGCGGCCGAGGCCGGATCCCGCGTCGCCCTCGTCTTCGAGGACCGGACCTGGACGTACGGGGAACTGGACCTCGCGGTGCGCCGCGCCCTCGGCCGCCTCGCCGACCGGGGCGTGCGCAGAGGCGACCGTGTGGTGATGCGGGGGGAGGCCCGGCCCGAGGCCATCGTCACGATGTTCGCCGTGACGCGGATGGGCGCGGTCCTCGTCCCCGTCCACCCCCAGATGACGGGGCGTGAACTGGACGTCGTCCGCGAGGAGACCGAACCGCGCGCGATCGTCGCCGACGCCGCCTTCCTGGAGACGCTCCCGCCGGCGACGGAACTCCGCCTGGCGTGGGAGGAGATCAGCGACCCCGAGGCACCCCCGGCGGACGTCGACGTACCGCCCGCAGGTTCGGAGGCCGCGATCATCGCCTTCACCTCCGGCACCTCGGGCCGACCCAAGGGCGCCCAGCTCACCCACGACAACCTCCACTGGAGCATGGTCAACGGGATGGCCCGGCTGCCCGTGACCGAGGACGACGTCGTCCTCGTGGCCACACCCCTGGCCCATGTGGCCGTACTCGGCGGACTGCCGCAATACACCTGGGCCGAGCGCGGCACCGTCGTCCTGGCACCGAGGTTCGACGGCGGCCTCTTCATCGACCTGGTCCGGGAGCACGGCGTCACCGCCGCCTTCGCCGTACCGGCGATGCTGTCCCTCCTCACCCGGCACGACCGGTTCGACAGCCCCGACCTCGACTCGCTGCGCTGGGTCCTGGCGGGCGGCTCCCCGGCGATGTCGTCGACGACCACCCGGCTCCTTCAGCGCGGCGTCAAGGTCGTCAACTCGTACGGTCTGACGGAGTCCAGCGCCGGAGTCACCTATGCCGCGCTCGACGAGGTCGCCGACCGGCCGACCTCCGCCGGGCCGCCCGTGCCGCACGTCGAACTGATCGTCGTGGACGACAAGGGCACGGCCGCACCCGTCGACAGCGTCGGCGAGATCTGGTTGCGCGGACCGTCCGTGGCGTCCACGTACCGGACGCGTACGGGACCGCTGCCCGTCACCGACGCCGACGGCTGGTTCCACACCGGCGACCGGGGCCGTTACGACGAGCGGGGGCGGCTCGAAGTCGTCGGACGCGCCAAGGAACTCGTCATCACGGGCGGCGAGAACGTCGACCCGGCGGAGGTCGAGAACGCACTCGTCGACCTCCCGCGCGTCCTCGAAGTCGCCGTCGGCGGCACCCCCGACCCCGTCTGGGGCGAACTCGTCACCGCCTACGTCGTCGCGAGCGCGCCCGAGCCGACGCTCGACGACGTCCGCCGGCATCTCGAAGGCCGGCTCGCCCGCCACAAGTGGCCGCGTCGGCTCTGTGTCGTCCCGGCACTGCCCCGAGGGGCCACCGGAAAGCTCCAGCGCAAGGCGTTGAGCGACCTCACCGAACTGTCCGCCGACCGGTCCCCGGCCGACGGCGGCACCCCCACCAGCGACCCCACGACGACTGGCGACACCACCACCCCAGCAGAGCCGCACACCCAGGAGAGACCATGACGGAGACCATGCGGGCAGCACGGATGCACGATGTCGGCGAGCCCATGCGGATCGAGCGGGTCCCCGTCCCCGTGCCGGGCGCCGGCGACGTACGCGTGGCCGTGCACGCCGTCAACATCGTGCCCAACCTCGCCAACATCCTGACGATGTGGACCACGTGGTTCCCGCACAGCCCCCTGCCGACCCTCCCGGCTATCTTCGGTCTGGACCCGGCCGGTGTCATCGACGCCGTCGGTGAGGGCGTGGAGGGCTTCGAGGTCGGTGACCGCGTGTACGTCAACCCGGGCCGCAGCTGCGGCTCCTGCCGGTCCTGCCGCAACAACGACTCGATCAACTGCGCCAGTTACGCCTTCGCCGGCTACTTCGGCTTCTCCCAGACGGCCATCGGCCTCCTCGACCGCTACCAGGGCGGCCTCGCCGAATACATGGTCGCTCCCGCGTACTCCCTGGTGAAGCTGCCCGATCAGCTCTCCTTCAACGCCGCCGCCCGCTTCGGCTACATCGGCACCATGTACTCGGCGCTGCGCAAGGCCGGCGCGGGCCCCGGCAAGACGGTCCTGATCAACGGCATCAGCGGCACCCTCGGCATCGCCGCCGCCCTGCTCGCACCCGCCCTCGGACTGACCCACGTCTACGGCACCGGCCGCGACCGGAACCTCCTGGAGCAGGTCGACAAGCTCGCCCCCGGCCGCTTCCACCTGCACTCCCTCGACGACGGCCCGCTCGACGACTGGGTCCGCGCGGAGACCGGCGGCCACGGCGCGGACATCTACATCGACGCGCTCGGCCCGGGCGCCCCGCACGAGACGTTCCTCGCGGGCATGCGGGCCCTGGCGCGCGGCGGAGTCGCGGTCAACATCGGTGCCATCGCCGGTGATGTGCCGATGGACGTCCACCGCATGATGGACCAGCAGCTGAGGCTGATCGGCTCGGCCTGGTTCACCTCCGGCGAGGGCCAGGACATGGCCGACCTGGTCGCGGCCGGACTGCTCGACCTCAGCCCGCTCGAACACCAGGTCTACCCCCTGGAGCAGGTCAACGACGCGATCAGCGGCACGGCCGAGCGCAACGGTGGCTTCAGCAACTTCATCGTCAGCCCGGTCACCACGGCGTAACCGGTACGGCCGTTGTCCCGCCGTCGCCGCGGGAACGCACCACCACCCCCACAGGAACGAGAGGAAGACCTCGCCATGCCCAAGGTGACCTACGTGCAACAGGACGGCACGCGGACCGTGCTCGACCTGCCGCCCGGCACCACCGTCATGCGCGGTGCGGTCGCGGCCGGTGTCCGGGGCATCGTCGCCGAGTGCGGCGGCAACCTGATGTGCGCGACCTGCCATGTCTACGCCGCCGAAGCCGACCTCTTCCCGGACCCGGCCGCCGACGAGGACGAACTTCTCGACTGCACGGCCGAGCCACGGCGGGACAACAGCCGACTCAGCTGTCAGCTGACCCTCACCGACCGGGTCGGCGACCTGGTGATACACGTACCCGGAGCGCAGACATGACGACCACCGAACCCGGGATCGTGATCGTCGGCGCAGGCCAGGCGGGCGTCCAGGCCGCCGAGTCACTGCGCGACGCGGGCTTCACCGGCCCCCTCACGATCGTCGGCGACGAACCCGAACTCCCTTACCAGCGGCCCCCCTTGTCGAAGGAGTACCTCACCGGAAAGCTGCCAGAGGGCGAACTCACAATCCGCGCCGACCGGTTCTACGCCGACCGCGACATCGACCTGCTCGTCGGCCGTCGGGTCGTGGGGCTCGACCGGGCCCGGCGGCGGGTGACGCTCGACGACGACGGTGAACTCCCGTACGCCCACCTCGTGTTGGCCACCGGCTCCCGGCCCCGTCCACTGCCGTTGCCGGGCAGCGGGCTCGCCGGGGTGATCAACCTGCGGACCCGTGCCGAGGCCGACGAACTGCGCCGGCGGCTGGACGAGGTGCGGAACGTGGTGGTGATCGGAGCCGGGTTCATCGGCCTGGAGTTCGCCGCCGCCTGCCGGGCCGCCGGGAACGGTCCCGTCGTGCTCGACATCGCCGACCAGGTGATGGGCCGCGCGGTCTCCGCACCCACCGCCGCCCACTTCGCGGAGCGGCACCGGGCGCAGGGCACCCGGCTGCTGATGGGCACCGCGCCCACCGAGATCCTCGGCTCGGACGGCCGGGTGACCGGCGTCCGCACGGCGGACGGGATGACCATTCCCGCCGACCTGGTGGTCACCGGTATCGGTGTCCTCCCCAACGCCGAACTCGCCACCCTGGCAGGCCTGGAGACCGACAACGGGATCGTCGTGGACACGCACCTGTCCACCGCGGACCCGCACATCTCGGCGATCGGGGACTGCGCGGCCTTCCCCGACCCGCACGGCGACCACCACGGCGGGGGACGGCGGATCCGGCTGGAGTCCGTACAGAACGCCGCCGACCAGGCCCGCTGCCTGGCCGCCCGGCTCACCGGCGCGCCACGCCCGTACGACGCGCTGCCCTGGTTCTGGAGCTACCAGGGCGACCTGAGGCTCCAGATCGCCGGCCTGTCGACCGGACACGACCGGACGGCCGTCCTGGGCGACGACACGGGCAAGGGCTTCTCGGTGCTCTGCTTCCGGAAGTCCGCCCTGATCGCCGTCGAGTCCGTCAACCGCCCCGCCGACCACATGGCGGCCCGACGGCTGCTGGCCGCGGGCGTCACGGTCACCGCCGACGACGCCACCGAGCCCGGGTTCACCCTGCGCGGCCACCTGGCTCGGGCGACCGACCCGGAACGGAAGGCTCTCGCATGACGGACATCCGACGGGTCGGCGTCCTCGGCTGCGGACTCATGGGCTCCGGCATCGCCGAGACGGTGGCCCGCAGCGGGCTCGACGTGCTGGTGGTCGAGGTGAACCTGCCTGCCGTGGAGGCCGGACGCCGCCGCATCGAAGCCTCATTCGACAGAGCCGTACACCGGGGCAAGCTCACCTACGACGACCGCGACCGCGCCGTCGACCGGCTCTCCTACTCCACCGACCTGGGCGATCTCGCCGACCGCGACCTCGTCATCGAGGCCGCCGTGGAGGACCGCGACCTGAAGTGCGCGCTCTTCAAGGACGTGGACAAGATCCTCGCGGGCACCGACGCGATCCTCGCCAGCAACACCTCGTCCATCCCGCTGACCGACCTCGCCACGGCCACCGGGCGGCCGGACCGCGTGGTCGGGCTGCATTTCTTCAACCCCGTCCCCGTACAGGCACTGGTGGAGATCATCCCCGCCCTCACCACCAGCGACGACACCCTCGACCGGACCCGTCGCTTCGCCGTCGAGCGGTTGGGCAAGACGGCTGTCCAGGCCCCGGACCGGGCGGGATTCATCGTCAACGCCCTGCTGCTGCCGTATCTGCTCTCCGCCGTACGCATGGTCCAGACGGGCACGGCCACCGCCGAGGACATCGACCACGGCATGGAACTCGGCTGCGCCCACCCCATGGGCCCGCTCCGACTCCTCGATCTCATCGGCCTCGACACGGCCCAGGCCATCGCCGAGTCCCTGTACGAGGAACACGCCGAGCCCTTGTACGCGCCCCCGCCGCTGCTGCGCCGCATGGTCGCCGCCGGACGCCTCGGCCGGAAGTCGGGGCAGGGCTTCTACGCGTACTCGGCGGTCTGAGCCGCCCCCTCCGCGTCCCTCGAACCACACCCGGACATCACCTCGCAGAAAGAAGGCCCCACCATGCCCCAGCAGGTCCAAGGCGTCATCGCCGGCGGGAAGGGCGACCCGGTACGGATCGAGACGATCGTCGTGCCCGACCCCGGGCCGGGCGAGGCCGTGGTGAAGATCCAGGCGTGCGGGGTGTGCCACACCGATCTGCACTACCGGGAGGGCGGGATCAACGACGAGTTCCCGTTCCTGCTCGGTCATGAGGCGGCCGGGGTCGTCGAGTCGGTGGGGGAGGGGGTGACCGATGTGGCGCCGGGCGACTTCGTGATCCTCAACTGGCGTGCCGTGTGCGGCAATTGCCGGGCCTGCCGACGAGGGAAGCCCTGGTACTGCTTCGACACCCACAACGCGAAGCAGAGGATGACCCTGCTGGACGGCACCGCACTCTCTCCCGCCCTGGGGATCGGCGCGTTCGCGGAGAAGACGCTGGTCGCGGCCGGCCAGTGCACCAAGGTCGACCCCGAGGCCTCCCCGGCGGCGGCCGGGCTGCTCGGCTGCGGGGTGATGGCGGGCATCGGCGCGGCCATCAACACCGGACAGGTGGGGCGCGGCGACAGCGTGGCCGTGATCGGCGTCGGCGGTGTCGGCGGCGCCGCCGTCATGGGCGCCCGGGTCGCCGGCGCGGCCCGGATCATCGCCGTGGACATCGACGACCGCAAGCTGGACACCGCGAAGCGGCTCGGCGCCACCCACACCGTCAACTCCCGGCAAACCGACGCCGTCGAGACGATCCGTGAACTGACCGGCGGCTTCGGCGCGGACGTGGTCATCGACGCGGTGGGCCGTCCCGAGACCTACGAACAGGCCTTCCACGCCCGTGACTTGGCGGGCACCGTGGTCCTGGTGGGTGTCCCCACCCCGGAGATGAAGCTCGAACTGCCCCTCCTCGACGTCTTCGGTCGCGGGGGAGCGCTCAAGTCGAGCTGGTACGGCGACTGTCTGCCCTCCCGTGACTTCCCGATGCTCATCGACCTGTACCGCCAGGGCCGTCTGGACCTGGACGCCTTCGTCACCGAGACCATCGCCCTCGACCAGGTGGAACAGGCCTTCGAGCGGATGCACCACGGCGACGTACTGCGCTCGGTGGTGGTCTTCTGATGGCCGGCGTCCGCGTCGACCGCCTGGTCACCTCCGGCACCTTCAGCCTGGACGGCGGCACCTGGGAGGTCGACAACAACGTCTGGATCGTCGGTGACGACCACGAGGTCGTGGTCATCGACGCGGCCCATGACGCCGAGGCCGTCGTGGCGGCGGTCGGGGACCGCCGGGTCACGGCGATCGTCTGCACGCACGGCCACGACGACCACATCGACGCGGCGCCCGCGCTCGCCGACGCCACCGGCGCGCCGATCCTGATCCATCTCGACGACCGCCTGCTGTGGAAGCACACCCACCCCGACCGCGACCCGGACGGCTATCTCTCCGACATGCGTCGGATCACCGTGGCCGGAACCGAACTGACCGTCCTTCACACCCCGGGCCACACACCGGGAGCCATCTCCCTCCACGCCCCGGACCTGGGCGCCGTCTTCACCGGTGACACCCTCTTCGCCGGCGGTCCCGGCGCCACCGGCCGTTCCTGCTCCGACTTCCCGACCATCATCCGCTCCGTCCGTGACCGGCTGCTCACCCTCCCGCCGGACACGGTGGTCCGTACGGGACACGGCGATTCCACGACCATCGGCGCCGAGGCGCCCCATCTGGACGAGTGGATCGCCCGAGGACACTGACCGTCGGGCGCGATGCGGCCGGGGGCGCACACCGGCGTACGTCTCAAGACGCACGCCGGGTTCCGGCGTGCCCTTGACGGCTGACCGCCACTGACGACCGGCGGCGGATGTGACGGGCCGTCGACCGGAGGAACGTGGGTGTCGCCCGGAACTCCGGGCGACACCCACGACGAAGGGTCTTGTCATGACTCATGGGTTACCGGCCGCCACCCGAATCCGTGCCGCCGCGATCGCCACCGTGCTGATCGCCGCCGCGGCCACCGGATCCGCGGTCGTCGGTTCGGCATCGGCCTCCGACCGTTCACCCGGGCCCGTCTCCGGGATGCCGCGGGAGGCGGCCGCCCTGACCGGTTCCGGCAAGCTCTCCCGGACGTCCGCGGAGGACATCACCTTCACCATCGACGCGCATCTCGCCGCCGAGCACACCATGGACCCGCTGCGGGCCACCGGCACCTTCCGCTTCAGCCACTACCTGGGCGGCGAAGGACACTGGGCGGAAGGGCGGATCGACTGTCTGCTCACCGGCGGCAAGGTCGCCGTCGCCACCGGAGTGATCACCAGGACCGACTTGCCAAAAGCCCTGGGCAACCGCGTCGGCTTCACCGTGCACGACCAGGGCCGGCACGACCGCCTGGGCTACAGCTGGGCCACCGTGGGCACTCCGGAGGTGACCAAGGACCTGCCCACGTGCGTGAGTTCCGCGCCGTACGAAAAGGTCAGGGGCGGCACTGGTGACTTCCGGGTGCTGCCCTGGAAGCCGGACCTCGTGGACTGAGGCGCCGGACGCGGGTCAGCCCTCCAGGCGGCGCAGCCGTTCCGCGTCGCAGGTGCGGGGACAGGTGGAGCAGGCCTCGGCCGGGCGGATCGTGTAGTAGAGGCAGCAGCCCTTACGGGTGCGGGTCGGGTGCTCACGGCCGTCGCTCGTGCGCAGGGAGCGGAAGTCGGCGCCGCCGGGGAAGGGCGCGTGGGCGGTGGGAAGGACCTCCGAGGCGGCCCGCACACCGGCGGCCTCGTCGCCCCGCACACGGCCGAGGTACCACAGCCCGGAGACCAGGTCGTCGGAGACCAGGCCCCACAGCGCGCGCGAGCCCCGGCGGACGTACGGACCGATCGCCTCCAGCACCGGTCCCATGTGGTCCGCGACGGCGGCCCTCAACTCGGCACGCAGCGCCTCCTGGTGGGCGACGGTCCGCGTGCCGGGCAGGTCCGCCGCCGGGTCGTCCGGCAGACAGAGGAGGTCGGCGCCGGGGGTGATCTCGTACGTGCCCGACGCCAGGTCGACCCGTATGTCGCCGGGGGCGATCCGGGGTACGCGCCGCTCCAGGTACCACACGCCGCTCATCAGCAGGCCGACCGACCAGGCGTAGTCGTGCAGGGCGCGGGAGGCGGCGACATGCCGGGGCGCGGTGTGGTCGTAGCGGTCCCGGATGCGGACGGCCTCCGCCTCGACAAAGGCCTCGATCGCTTCCTGACCGTCCGTCAAGCCGACTGTGATGCCCGCTGTTCGGGGTGACGGGAGTTCCTGGGTGAGGGACGACCGGACCCCTGAGCGGACGGGCGCCGCGATGCGCACGGACAGCACCTCGCACACCGCGTCCAAGCGGCGGTAGGCGGCGGCGAGGAGGCCCGGGACCCGAGTGGCGGTGTCGGCCTGGGCGGTGTCCAGGGGGGCCACGGTCATCGGTAACTCCAGAGCGTGAAGGGGTTTGGCGAGTAGTGGAGGTAAGGCTTACCTTATCCACAAGATCGCGTGCCTGATGACCAACGAGGTGTGAAGTAGTCATGTGCAGTTCTGACCAGCGAAGTTACTCACTGGTTGATCAAGGGCGGCGTAGATCACAGCGAAACCCCAGCTGTTGAAAACTAAAGCATGCCTAACCTAAGCTCACGTTTCGTGACTGCGACCGAACGGGCCGCGCCGTCCGGCGTACCCCTGCGTGCCCTGAGGCACTTGCCCCTGTTCCTCGGCGGAATCGGCGCACTGGCGCTCTGCGCCGCGCTGAGCCTCGCCCTCGGAGCCCGTTCCGTACCCCTGTCCACCGTCCTCGACGCGCTGTCGGGTCACGGGGAGGGCCGGGACGCGCTGGTGGTGACGGGGCTTCGGCTGCCGCGCACGGTCATCGGCCTCGCGGTCGGCGCCGCGCTCGGGGTCGCGGGTGCCGTGGCGCAGGGAATCACCCGTAATCCGCTCGCCTCGCCAACCACCCTGGGAATCAACGCCGGTGCGGGCTTCGCGGTCGTCGTCGCCATCTTCGCGCTGAAGCTCTCGGACCCCGTCGAGTACGTGTGGTTCGCCTTCACCGGGGCCGCCGGCGCCGCCGTCTTCGCCCAGGCGCTGGCCCGCCGCGCCGGCGACATCGACCCCGTACGGCTCGCGCTCGGCGGAACCGTCCTCCAACTCGTCCTGCTGTCCTGGACATCGGCGGTGATGCTGGCCAGTCAGCGCACCCTGGACGAGGCACGCTTCTGGCTGGCCGGCTCCATCGCCGGACGCCAACTCGACACGCTCTGGCCGGTGCTGCCCTTCCTCGTGCTCGGCCTCCTGCTCGCCCTGGCCGTCGCGCCCGCCCTCAACGCCCTCGCCCTGGGCGACGACTCCGCCCAGGCGCTCGGCGTGCCGGTCACCCGCATCCGGCTCGCCGGCGGCATCGCGGTCGTCCTGCTCGCCGGATCGGCGGTCGCCGTCGCGGGACCCGTCGCCTTCATCGGACTCGCCGCACCCCACCTCGTCCGCCCGCTCCTCGGCGGCGACCACCGACTCCTGGTCCCCGGCTGCCTCATCGCCGGACCCCTGCTCCTGCTCACGGCCGACATCCTGGGCCGCCTGGTCATCCGCCCCGCGGAACTGGAGGTCGGCATCGTCACCGCCTTCCTCGGCGCGCCCCTGCTTGCCCTGCTCGCCCGGAAGGTCGCCCGATGACACTGACGTACAAGGTGGCCGTACGACCTGATACGCGCCGCATGCCCGGCCGTGCCCGCCTCCTCGCGTACGGCGCGACCGGCCTCGTCGCCCTGCTCGTGCTGCTCACGGTCGCCGTCTCCACGGGTGAGATGGGCATGCCCGCGTCCACCGCGCTGCCCGCCCTGGTCGGGCTCGGCGATCCGGGCGATGTGCTGGTGGTGCAGGAGTTCCGGGCGCCGCGCGCGGTCGCCGCCGTCGTGGCCGGTGCCGGACTGGGCGCGGCCGGCTGCGTCCTGCAACGGCTGTTCCGCAATCCCCTCGCGTCCCCGGACGTGATGGGCGTGACGGGCGGTGCCTCGCTCGGCGCGGTCGCGCTGCTCGCCGCAGGAGCCTCCCAACTGCTCATCCCTGTCGGTGCGTTGGCCGGTGGCATGCTGGCCGCCCTGCTGCTCGGTGTGTTCGCCTGGCGGTCCGGGCTCGCCGTCACCCGGCTCGTCCTCACCGGCCTGGCCGTCCAGGCGGGCCTGGCCGCCGCGGTCAACCTGATGATCGTGCGCTTCCCGGCCGAGCTCGCGGGCTCGGCGCTCCAGTGGACGACCGGCTCGGTGTACGGCCGCACCTGGACGGAGGTCTGGGGCGCGGGCGCCGCCGTGCTGCTCACCCTGGCCGCCGCGCTGATCACCAACCGCCGTCTGGCCGTGCTCGACCTGGGCGACGACTCGGCGGGCGCCCTCGGCCTCAACACCTCCGCCGCCCGCCTCCAACTCCTCCTCGTGGCCGTCACGCTGGCCTCCCTGGCGGCCGCCCTCGCGGGCCCGGTCACCTTCGTCGCCCTCGCCGTACCGCACATCGTCCGCTTCCTCACCGGCCCGCCCACCGCGGCGACCCTCGCCCTGGCCGCCCTCACCGGAGCCGTCCTGCTCCTCGCCGCCGACCTCGTCGTCCAGCACCTCCTCCCCATCGAGGGCCTCCCGGTCGGCGCCGCCACCGCCACCCTCGGCGCCCCCTGGCTGCTGGCGCTGATGTTCCGGCAGAGCAGCCCGGTGCGGGGGAGTGGGGCGTGAGGGCGCGGTCGGTGGGGGGTGTCTGCGGTGCGTCGGCGAGTGCGGGTGGGTGGGGGCTGATCGCGCAGTTCCCCGCGCCCCCGAAAGACCAGCCCCCACCGGACCAGCACCCGAAGACCGCACCCCAAAACCACCCCGTCCCCGCCCGTCGCCTCCCGCCCGCCCCCAGGAGCCCCGCATGACCACCACCAACCAGCTCTCCACGCGGGGCCTCGACCTGCGCTACGGCGACCGGCTCGTGGTCGGCGGGCTCGACCTGACGCTGCCCGGCGGTGCCGTCACCGCCATCGTCGGCCCCAACGCATGCGGTAAGTCAACCCTGTTGAGAGGGCTGAGCCGACTGCTCACGCCCACCGCCGGCACGGTCACACTCGACGGCTCCGACATCCACCGCATGCCCGCCCGCACGCTGGCCCTCCGCATGGGTCTGCTGCCGCAGCAGCCGGTCACCCCGGAGGCGATCACCGTCGAGGCACTCGTACGGCTCGGCCGGTACCCGCACCAGCGGCTGCTGAGCCCCTGGTCGGCAGCCGACCAGAAGGCCGTGGACGAGGCCCTTGAGCGGACCGGCACGGCCGTGCTGCGGGACCAGCCCGTCGACCGGCTCTCCGGCGGACAGCGCCAACGCGCCTGGATAGCCCTGGCGTTGGCGCAGGACACCGAGCTGCTCCTGCTCGACGAACCGACCACCTTCCTCGATCTTCGGCACCAGCTCGACGTCCTCGATCTGGTCGCCACCCTGCACGCCGAGGCCGGCCGCACCGTGGTGATGGTGCTGCACGACCTCGGACAGGCCGCCCGTTACACCGACCACATGGTCGTCCTCAAGGACGGGCGCCTCGCCGCCGCCGGCCCACCGGCCGAGGTGCTCGACGCGGACCTGGTCAAGTCCGTGTTCGACGTGGACTGCCGCGTCATCCCTGACCCGGAGACCGGCACACCGCTGGTCGTCCCGAAGGGCGGCTCGGCCCGGCGCACCACCGCGCCCACGCCCGTCTGACCGCACATCCCTGTCCCGTTCACCGCTCATCCACCAAGGAAGACCACCCCTCATGCTCAAGCGATCTCCCCTGCGCGGATTCGGCCGCCCCGCCGCCGCAGTGCTCACCGTCGTACTCGGCACGGGCCTCCTGGCCGCCTGCGACGACGACACGACCAAGGAAAGCGACACCGCTCAGGCCGGCGCGGACAGCACCGCCTTCCCCCGCACCCTCAAGACGGTGATGGGCGACGTCGAGATCCCGTCGCAGCCGAAGAAGGTCGTCGTCCTCGACACCGGCGAGCTGGACGACGTCACCCTGCTCGGCGTCGACCCGGTCGGCGCCGTCGCCCCGCACTTCAAGACCGAGGGCGGCTTCCCGACGTACCTGGAGGGCGACCTCAAGAACACCACGGACGTCGGCCCGCTCCTGGAGCCGAACCTCGAGAAGATCGCCTCCCTCAAGCCCGACCTGATCCTCTCCTCCAAGGTCCGGCACGAGAAGGTCTACGACAAGCTCAGCGCCATCGCCCCGACCGTGTTCACCGAGACCACCGGCGGTGTGTGGAAGGAGAACCTCAAGGTCCACGCCGAGGCGCTGGGCCTGGAGGACGAGGCCGCGGCCAAGCTGAAGGAGTACGAGACGCAGGCCAAGGCGCTCGGTGAGGCCGTCAAGGAGAAGGGCGGCGCCCTGCCGACCGTCTCCGTGGTCCGCTTCGTCGCCGGCCCGACCCGCCTCTACGCCTCCAACTCCTACAGCGGAGTCGTCCTGAACGACATCGGCTTCCAGCGCCCGAAGTCGCAGATCTCCGACGACCCGGCCGTGACCATGAAGGACGTCAGCCCGGAGGAGATCGACCAGGCCGACGCCGGCCTGATCTTCGTCACCTCCGCCGACGCCGACGACAAGACCCAGAAGAAGCAGGTCACCTCCAACCCGGTCTGGAAGGACCTGCCCGCCGTCAAGGACGGCAAGGTCTTCGAGGTCCCCGACGAGACCTGGATGTCCGGCATCGGCGTCCAGGCGGCCGAGGAGATGCTCGCCGACGTGGCCGAGGCCACCGGAGTCGAACTGCCCAAGCAGTAACCCCCGCTGTACCCGGGGCGGGCCCCACCACGAGACGGGCCCGCCCCGCCCACCCCCCACCCGCTAGCGGAAGTCGTGCCCCGCCCCATGCGCCTGTACCTGCTCGCCCTGAACCCCACCGACTCCGTCACCGAGGGATTCCTGCCCGCCGCCGCGCGGCTCGGGCTGGACGTCACGATCCTCACCGACCAGCCCGACGCGCACCGCGCCACCTACCCCGAGATCGAGATCCTGCGGTGCGACGTACGGGACTTCCGCGCCGTCGTCACCCGGATCTCCACGCACCACCGGCCCGACGCGGTCTTCACCAACAGCGACCATCTCCAGACCCAGGCCGCCCTCGCCGCCCAATACTTCGGACTCCCCGGCAAGGACTGGCGGGCCACCCTGCGCTGCAAGGACAAGGGCGAGATGCGCCGCCATCTGGCCGCCGCCCGCGTCGACACCGTCTGGTCCGCCGAGATCACCGATCCGGCCGACCTGACCGGCACGCTCGTCGTCGACGCCCCGTACCCCTGTGTGATCAAGCCCCGCGAGGGCGTCGCCAGCGAGGACGTCGTCCTGGTCGACACCGCCTCCGGCCTCGTGGCCCACGGCAAGGAGATCCTGGCCCGCCGCCCCGGTCTCACCCTCGTCGTGGAGGAGTACCTGCCCGGCGAGCTGTACACCCTGGAGACCCTCGGCGACGGCCGGGTCCGGCACGTCCTCGGCGGCTTCCACACCGAGCTGTCCCCGCCGCCGTACTTCATCGAGGAGCGGCTGACCTTCGTCCCGGCCCACCCCGAGCCGGTCGTCGCGCAGATCCTCGCCCAACTCGACGCGCTGGGCGTCGGGTTCGGCGCCTGCCACACCGAGTTCGTCGTGCACGACGGCCGGGCCCGCGTCATCGAGGTCAACTACCGTGCCATCGGCGACCAGTGCGACCTGCTGCTCGCCCAGCTCCTCAACCTCCCGCTCTTCGAGCACATCCTCCGCACCCACCTCGGCGAGCCGCTGCCCACCGGCCTGGACATCCGGCGCGACGGCGCGGCCCGCCTGGAGTACCCCTGCGCCGACCGGGCGGGCATCCTCCTCGCCGCCCCCTCCGCCACCGAACTCACGGTTGATGGCGTTCATTTGACGTACCGTCCGCTGCGCGAGGTCGGCGAACGGCACGAGCTGTACTCGACCAACCGCGACTACCTCGGCGTCCTCCGCGCCACCGGCACCGGACAGGAGACCGTCGACCGGGTCGTGGCCGACTTCCTCGCCGCACAGCGCTGGGAGATCCAGCCGTGACCGCCGTCGCCACCACCCCCACGCTCGCGCCCACGGACCCCGCCGAGGCCGAGCTGCTCACCCGTGTGCTCGGCGCCCTGCTCCGCGAGGACGTCGTCGGCCTGCGCACCCGCGGCACGCTCGTCCACGGCCCGGACGGCCCTTGGCTCCGCCTGCCCGCAGCCACCGACGACGCCCTGCTCCTTCCCGTCACCGAGGACGGCTTCCAGCACACCTACGCCGCCCGACTGCCCCTACTCGTACGCGAGTCGACCGGCACGCACCTCACCACCTGCGACACCGTCCTCACCGAGCTGCGCGCCCTCGCCGACCCCGTCGACCACGACGGTTTCGACGCGTTCGCCGAGGAGTGCCGCCAGACCCTCGCGACGATGCGGCTGCACGAGGCCACGAAAGAGGAGATCGCCGACGGGCTCTCGGAGCTGTACGGCGCCGACCTGGCCGACTGGACCGGTCTGCGCGGCGGCCTCGCGTACGAGACCCTCGCCGCACGGCTGGACCACCCGGTCTATCCGACCGCACGCGGCCGCTCCGGCCTGGACGAGGAGCAACTGCGCCACCACGCCCCCGAGTTCCACCCGACCTTCGCGCTCCACTGGATCGCGCTGCCCCGGGAGTCGGTCACCGTCGCCGGGGAACTGCCGGATGGCTGGCCCACGCCCTCCGGGCTCGGCCTCGCGGACCTCGACCGCACCCATGTCGCCCTGCCCGTGCACCCGTTGACGGTCGGCGCGCCGCTCGACGCGGCACTGCGCGAGGCCGGCCTCGCGGACCGGGCCGTGCTCGCCGACCGGGCCTACCTCCCCGTCACGCCCACACTGTCCATGCGCACCGTCGCGCCCGCCGCCGCACCCTCGCTGCACCTCAAACTGCCCCTGGCCACCGCCACGTTGGGCCTGCGCAACAAGCGCTCCATCAAGCCCGGCACCCTCGTCGACGGCGCCGCCGGACAGCGGCTGCTGGAGGCCGTGATCGAGCGGGAACCCCGCTTCAAGGACCGAGTGCTGCACGCCGACGAGACGGTGTACGCACACGCCGACCACGAACTGCTCGCCGTACTGTGCCGCCGCTATCCGGCGGACCTCGACGACGCGGTCGTCCTCCCCATGGCGGCCCTCCTCGCCGAGGCACCCGGCGGGGGACTGGTCGTCGACCACCTCGCCGACCGCTTCCACGGCGGTGACCCGACCGCCCTGCTGGACGCCGTGCTCACCCTGCTGTTCGACTGGCAGACCACGCTCTTCGGCTACGGCGTCGCGCTGGAGTCGCACCAGCAGAACGTCTCCCTGGTCTTGGGCCCCGAGCCCGGCGAGCTGCGGCTGCTGCTGAAGGACAACGACGGGCCGCGCATCAACAGCACACGCCTGGCCGCCGAGCTCGGGGACGGCGGTGGCACCTGGGGCTTCGACGACGCGCGGACCTTCGGCCCCGACGACCGGGCGCCGACCGACGTGTTCACCACCATCACCCTCCATCTCTGCGCGGGCGCCTACGCGTTCGGCCTCGCCCGGCACGGCCGCGCCCCGCTGCCGCAGCTGCTGCGCCTCGTCCGGGACCGGCTCACCGAGGCCGTCGACCGGCTCGGCGGCGACGCGGGAGCCGTCCTGCGCCAACGGGTGCTGAACGCGCCCGAGCTGCCCGTGAAGGCGATGGTGACCGCCGGAACCCTGCTCAGCAAGGAACGGTCGGGCGCCGCCGACATCAACAAGCACTACACCACCGGCCCCAACTACCTTCTCCTGGACGGTGATCCGGCATGACGGCCGAGGCGCTCGCGATGTCTCGCCCCGCGTTCGGCCGCCGACAGGTGCACGCCGTGGCCGCCTGCTACTTCGTGGCGTCGTTCGCCGCGCTCGGGCTGCCGCCGTACTTCACCGAGATACTGCCCGAGCTGGGCGACCACGCGGCCCGCTGGGCTGGTGTGCTGTACGTGGTGCCCACCGTGTTCAGCGCGCTCGCGGCCCCCCTGTGGGGGCGGCTCGCCGACCGCTTCGGACGAAAACGGCTGCTGCTGCGGGCCCAGTTGGGCCTCGCCGTCTCCTTCCTGCTGGCCGGCTGGGCCGACTCGCTCACCATGTTCACCGTGGCGCTGGTCCTCCAGGGCATCCTCGGCGGCACCTTCGCGGCCTCCAACGGCTATCTGGGTGCCGCCCTGGAGGGGCCGCGTCTGTCGAAGGCGCTGACCCTGATGCAGGGCAGTGCGCGGGCCGCCCTCGTCTTCGCGCCGATCGTCGTCGGCGCGCTGTCCCCCTGGATGTCCCCGCACCGCCAGTACGCCCTCCTCGCGCTGCTCCCGCTCGCCGCCGCCCTCCTCCTGGCCGCCCTGCCCGAACCGCGCGAGGCCACCGAGCCGGAGAAGGAGGAGGCGGAGACCGCCGACGTGGCCCCCGTGGCCGCGCTGCGCAGGCTCTACGCGCTGGAGTTCGCCTTCGTGTTCTCCACGGTCATCTCCTTCCCCTACCTGATATCCCTCGTCGAGGAACGCCTCCCGGGCGCCTCCGCCGCGCTCTTCGGCCTGCTGTTCGCCCTGCCGCACCTCTGCTACCTGGTGTCGGCCATGGCCGTGCACCGGGCGATACGCACCCGCCCCCGGCCCGGTATGGCCGCCGGCTTCGCACTCATCGCCCTCGGCCTGGCCGGGCACGGTGTCGCCGACACCCTGCCCACGCTCGTCGCCGTACGGCTGCTGCTCGGGGTGGGCCTCACCCTCGCCATGGTCGGCCTGTCGGTCCTGGCCGCCGACTGCGCCCGGGGCCGCGCCCCCGGCGGGCTGTTCGGTTCCCTGGAGTTCTTCTCCAAGGCCGGCGCCGTCGCCGCCGGGGTGACCGCCGCCGTGGGCTCCGCCCGCTTCGGCCCCGCCGCGCCGGTGCTGATAGGCGGCGGCGTAGCCGCCCTCACCGTCTTCGCGACCCTCCTTCCCCCACGACCGCGTACCCGCTGGAGCCACTGAATGCCCCCGCTCACCGACTCGCTCGGTACCGCCCATCGGCCCACCCTCCCCACCGCCGACGACGCCGTGGCCCACACCCTCCTCAACTGCCTGCTGCGCGAGGTGTCCGGCCCCGAACACCAGACCGCCGTCATCGACGGCCACCTCGTGCTGCGCCTGCCCCGCCGCGGCCTGCTGCTCCGCATCGCGCTGCGCCGTACGTCACTGCTCGGCGCCCACCGCTTCACCGGCCCCGTCCAGGAGCAGTCCGACACCGGCTGGACGGCACTCGACTGGCGCCGCCTCGCCGAGTACACGCACGACGAGCTGTCACTGCGCACCGGCGTCCGCAACGACGAGTTCCTGCACCAGATCGACTCCAGCCACCGCACCCTCGCCACCGCGCTCGCCGACCGCGAGACCATCGCGCTCGCCGACCGCGATCCCACCGCTCTCACCACTGCCGACCCCGCCTCGCACGGCCTGCCGGACTACCTCGCCTCCGAGCAGTCCCTCCTGTTCGGGCACCGCTTCCACCCCACGCCCAAGGCCCGCACCGGCGACGCCGACGCCTGGAAGTCGTACGCTCCCGAGGCCGGCGCCTCCTTCCCGCTGCGCTACCTCGCGGTGCGCGACCACCTCATCGCCGAGGAGAGCGCCGAGCCGGGCGCCACCGCCGTGCTCGACCGGGAACGCGGCGACGTCCCCGAGGGCTACCGTCTGCTGCCCGCCCACCCCTGGCAGTACGAGATGCTGCGCGAACACCGGCTGCTGCGCGAGGCGTTGGGACGCGGCGACATCCTCGACCTCGGCCCCGGCGGCCGGGAGTACGCGGCCACCGCCTCCGTGCGCACCCTCTTCGACGGCGACTCCTTCCTGAAGTTCAGCCTCAACGTCCGCATCACCAACTGTCTGCGTAAGAACGCCAGTTACGAACTCTCCGGCGCCGTCGGCCTCACCCGCCTCCTCGCTCCGGCCCTCGCCGACCTGGAGACCCGCTTCCCCGGCAGTGCCATGCTCCGCGAACCCGCCTACCGCAGTCTCGCCGTCCCCGGCCCCGACGGCACCCCCGACCGGGCCCTCCTCGAAGGCTTCGGCGTGATCGTCCGCGAGGGCCTCTCCCGGCGACTGCTGTCCGGCACGACCCCGCTGCTCGCGGCCGCCGTCGCCGACGAGTACCCGACCAGCGCCGCCCACATCTCCCGCCTCCTCGGCGGAGCGGGTCCCGAGGCCGCCCTGGCCTGGTGGAGGGCCTATCTGCGGCTCCTCGTCCCGCCCGTGCTCTCCGCCTACTTCGACCACGGCCTCGTCCTGGAACCCCACCTCCAGAACGTCCTCATCTGCGTCGACACCGACGGAATGCCCGCTCAGGTCCTCTTCCGCGACCTGGAGGGCACCAAGCTCGTCCCCGACCACCACGCCGACACACTCGCCACGCTCCCGCCCGAGGTCGCCGGCCCTATGTCGTACGACGCCCAGCGCGGCTGGGACCGCGTCGTCTACTGCCTCCTCGTCAACCATGTGGCCGAGCTGCTCGCCGCACTCGCCGACCTGCACTCCGAGACCGAGGCCGACCTGTGGGCGGCGGTCCGCGCGACCATCCGCGCCTACGCGGACGAGGAGGGCTGCCCGCCCCGCCTCTCCGCCCTCCTCGCCGGGGTGCCCCTGCCCGCCAAGACCAACCTGCTCACCCGCTGGGAACGCAAGGCGGACCGCGAGGCCGGCTACGTCCGACTGCCCTCACCCCTGGCCGAGGACGTCCTCCGCTGGGGCACCCCATGAGCCGCGAGCCTTTGACGAACGACGAGCCCGCGATACGCCAGGAGCCCTCGATGACCCTCCCCACCCCCTCCGTACGCGACTGCGTCCTGTCCCTGCAACCCACCGAACTCCCCGCATATGTCTACGACTTGGCCGCCCTGCGCGAACACGCCGCACACGTACGGGGCGCCCTGCCGGAACGGGTCGAGCTGTACTACGCCGCCAAGGCCAACCCCGAGCCGGAGATCCTGGCCGCGCTGGGCCCGTACGTCGACGGCTACGAAGTGTCCTCCGGCGGCGAACTCGCCCATGTCGCCAAGGCCGTCCCGGGCCGCCCACTGGCCTTCGGCGGCCCAGGCAAGACCCCGGACGAGATCCGCACGGCCCTGGAACAAGGCGTCGAACGCTTCCACGTGGAGAGCGAGCACGACCTGCGCATGCTCGCCGAGCTGGCGCGGCAGACGGCGCCCGGTACGCGGGTGGGAGTGCTGCTTCGCTTCAACCTCGCGGTGGCGGACGGTTCCCTGGCGGGCAGCTCGCTCGCCATGGGCGGCCGCCCCACGCCATTCGGCCTGGATCCCGCACAGGCACCGCGGGTGCTGCGCCTTCTCACGGACGGCACCCACCCGCACCTCGAACTGCTCGGTGTCCACGCCCACTTGGCGAGCGGTCTCGACGCCCCCGAGCAACTCTCCGTCGCCCGCTCGATCGTGGACTGGTCGACCGGGCTCGGCATCACGCTCTCCGAGGTGAACGTGGGAGGCGGCATGGCGGTCGACTACGCCGACCCCGAGAGCCGCTTCGACTGGAAGGCGTACGGTGAAGGCCTCGATCAACTCTCCGAAGACCACCCGGACCTGACGCTCCGTATCGAGCCCGGCCGGGCGCTGACCGCGTACTGCGGCTGGTACGCCACCGAGGTGCTGGATGTGAAGCACAGCCACGGCGAGGAGTTCGCCGTCGTGCGGGGCGGCACCCACCATCTGCGCACCCCCGCGACCAAGGGGCACGACCAGCCGTGCTCGGTGCTCCCGGTCGGGGAATGGCCGCACCCGTGGCCGCGCCCGGGGGCCGCGGGGGAGTACGTCAGCCTCACCGGCCAGCTCTGCACCCCGAAGGACCTCCTCGCCCGCGACGTCCATGCACCGGGGCTGCGGGCAGGCGACCGGGTGGCGTTCTCCCTCGCGGGCGCGTACGCGTGGAACATCTCGCACCACGACTTCCTGATGCACCCGCGCCCCGGCTTCCACTTCCTCGGCTGACCCTGCTTCTCGTTCCCCGACGGAACCAGCCGCCCGCCTGACCCCTCTGGGGGAGTGTGACCGTTGACAGGCGGGCGGGTCGGGCGCAGACTCGTGCGTACAACTTAGTGAAGTGAATTTCACCAGACGAACAAGGTCGGCCCGGGGGACGGGACGCGGCTCGTCCTCAACGACGAGGAGTACTCAATGCACACCACTGTCGGCATCATCGGCGGCGGCCCGGCGGGCCTGCTGCTGGCCCGTCTGTTGCACAACGCGGGAATCGACAGTGTGGTTCTGGAACGCAAGGACCGCGCTTACGTCGAGCAGCGCCAGCGCGCCGGAATCCTGGAGCAGGCCACTGTCGACGTGCTGCGCGCCGCCGGCGCCGGCGCGCGGCTGGACGCCGAGAGTATGCCCCACGACGGCATCGAACTGCGCTTCGCCGGCCGCGGCCACCGCGTCGACTTCCCCGAGCTGACCGGCGGGCGCCGGGTGTGGGTCTACGCGCAGACCGAGGTCGTCAAGGACCTCATCGCCCTCCAGCTCGCCGAGGGTGGCCCCCTGCTGTTCGAGGCCGAGGTACACGCGGTGGAGGGCGCGGACACCGAGCGCCCGCTGATCCGCTACACCCACGAGGGCCGCGAGCAGACCCTGACCTGCGACTACGTGGTCGGCTGCGACGGCTTCCACGGGGTGGCGCGCAACGCTGTTCCGGAGGGCGTGCGGACGACGTACGAGCGGACGTACCCCTACTCCTGGCTGGGCATCCTCGCCGACGCCCCGCCTGTCTACGAGGAGCTGATCTACGCCCACTCCGAGCGCGGCTTCGCGCTGGCGAGCATGCGATCGCCGTCCGTCAGCCGGCTGTACCTCCAGGTCCCGAACGGCACCGACCCGGCCGACTGGTCCGACGAACGGATCTGGGACGAGCTGGACGCCCGCTTCGCCCTCACCGCCAACCCGGGCTGGCGGCTCAAGCGCGGGCCCGTCACCTCCAAGGCCGTCCTGCCCATGCGCAGCCACGTCACCGAGCCGATGCGGTACGGCCGGCTCTTCCTGGCCGGTGACGCCGCCCACATCGTGCCGCCGACCGGTGCCAAGGGGCTCAACCTGGCCGCCACCGACGTCATCGTGCTGGCCCGCGCCTTCGCCCGGCTCAGGGAGACCGGCTCGACCGAACTGCTCGACGCCTACTCCGGCACCTGCCTCCGGCGGGTCTGGAGGGCCGAGCACTTCTCCTTCTTCATGACCACGACCCTCCACACCGACCCGGACCAGTCCCCTTTCGAGACCAAGCTCCAGCTCTCCCAGCTCGACCGCGTCGCCACATCACGGCACGCGGCGGCCGAACTGGCCGAGAACTACACGGGGCTGTCGCTGGACATCGGCTCCTGAGCGGCCGGCCGGCCGGCACGGCACCGGTCCGCACGGCACCGGTCCGCACAGCGTCGAGGGGCGTGGGGCGGGAAGGGGCGGTCGGCGCCTCGCCCCGCGCGGCAATGC